>JBFGYW010000116.1:0-9504 GCA_041587235.1 Vibrio sp. | reverse complement strand
GAACAATGACTGTGGCTGTGCAGATCAATTTTCATGTATACGTTATTTTATCCTTGACTTTTTATGCTTGCACTAGTTTACTAGTACACAATTACACGACAGCACTGCGGCTGTGAGTGCATTTATTTTTCCGTTACTACATAGAGTTTTACGGTTAATACACAGATTTTTTCGGTTAATATATAGAGAAGGTTCGCCCATGTTAACGCAATTTTTATTGCTTCACACTTCCTTACCACACACTGGCCACATTTTGGGTTGGTGCTGGCGCCATTGGCGATACAGTGTTTAGGGCGAATATCTCACTTCCAAGGTTATCTCGCCCGCTTCTGCGGGTTTTTCTTTAATTATCTTCCAGAAGCCTCTAGAAATTTCATTCAAAATCATACACATTTAGTGCACGCGAATCATTTCTCGTCACAGACAATAAAGAAGGATGTCCCATGGCTGAGGCAAAATCACTCCCACAAGCGCCGCTGTACCGCTTGACCCAAGCGATACCGTATCAACAAGACCCGACGCACCTTTTTCACGCATTGTGTCAAGACAAGCCAGATTGCTTGTTGCTCGAATCAGCAGAAATTGATTCCAAACAAAACTTAAAAAGCCTGATGATCGTCGACTCCGCGGTGCGCATTGTTTGCCAAGGCCAGCAAGTCACCTTCACCGCGCTGAGTGATAACGGCCAAAGCGCCCTCGCGGTATTGAGCGAACGCGCTGCCCCAGAGCACATCGTTGCTTGTGAGGAGCGCACCCTCACCTTGCAATTTAGTGCTGCCAATGACGCCCTTGACGAAGACACCCGCTTACAACAAAGTTCATCGTTTGATGCGCTGCGCTTGGTACAACACAGCTTTGACCTCAGTGAGCATGACAAACACAGCTTGTTTTTAGGGGGCCTGTTTGCCTACGACATGGTAGCTAACTTTGAAAACCTCGGCCAAGTCGACGCCCTTAACCAGTGCCCAGACTTTGTGTTTTATCTCGCCGAGTCACTATTGATTGTCGATCATCAAAGCGAAAGCTGCATCTTGCAAGGCAGTGCTTTTGCCGCCGAGCACCAAGCCGCGGTCGCCAAACGCTTAAGCGATATCTCATTGCAAGCGCAGCGCCGAGCTCATCGCGCAGTCGAAGCCGAGAAAATCTGTGATTTCTCCGTCACCACTAACATTTCAGACGGCGACTTTTGCCGCATTGTCAGTGACTTAAAAGACTACGTCATCCAAGGTGATATTTTCCAAGTGGTGCCATCTCGCAGCTTTATCATGCCGTGCCCTTCCCCGTTGGCCGCCTATGAAGCGCTGAAGAAAAGCAACCCAAGCCCGTATATGTTTTACATGCAAGATGAAAAATTCACCTTGTTTGGCGCCTCACCGGAAAGTGCTCTAAAATACGACACCCAAAGCAACCAAATCGAAATCTACCCAATTGCTGGCACCCGTCGCCGCGGCAAAAATGCCCAAGGGGAAGTCGACAAAGATCTCGACAGCCGCATCGAACTTGAACTGCGCAACGATAAGAAAGAAAACGCCGAGCACATGATGCTGGTCGATCTTGCTCGTAACGACGTCGCGCGCATCGCCAAACCCGGTAGCCGCTACGTGGCCGACTTACTCAAAGTCGACCGCTACAGCCACGTCATGCACTTGGTCTCACGCGTGGTCGGTCAATTGCGCGATGATTTAGATGCTCTCCACGCCTACCAAGCGTGCATGAACATGGGCACCTTAACGGGCGCCCCTAAAATTCGTGCCATGCAACTGATTCGCCAAGTCGAACAACACACCCGCGGCAGTTACGGTGGCGCCGTCGGCTACCTGACCGGCGAAGGCACCCTAGACACCTGTATCGTGATCCGTTCCGCATACGTCGAAAACGGCCAAGCCCGTGTCCAAGCGGGTGCTGGTGTCGTTTACGACTCCGACCCACAATCCGAAGCAGATGAAACGCGAGGCAAAGCACAAGCCGTCATTCAAGCGATTCAAATGGCGCATCAAGAATAAGGACTCGCACTATGGCTAATATTATTTTTATCGACAACTTCGACTCATTCACTTATAACCTCGTCGATCAGTTTCGCGCGATGGGGCATCAAGTGACGATTTTTCGCAACACCGTCGACACCGCCACCATCATCGGCGAGCTCGACCAACACCCTGACAGTGTTTTACTGCTCTCTCCTGGTCCGGGCGCGCCGTCACAAGCGGGCAATATGCCGACCATTATTCAAGAGTGCAAAGGCAAACACCCCATCATCGGCATTTGTTTGGGCCACCAAGCGATTGTCGAAGCCTACGGCGGTACTGTGGGCGGTGCCGGCGAAATCATTCACGGCAAAGTGTCGATGATGTCACACAATCATCACCCTTTGTTCAACGGTTTTGCTGACACCTTTGCCATAGCTCGTTATCATTCCCTGGTCGCGACCTCAATGCCGACCAGCCTCACCGAAGTCGCCCACGCCGATGGCCTAGTGATGGCGGTAGTCAACGAGTCAGACAAAGTTTGTGGCTATCAATTCCACCCCGAATCGATCATGACCACCCAAGGGGCGCAACTGCTTGAGAACACCTTACACTGGGCTTTGCAACACCACGATTATCAACGCCAAGGAGCGGAGGCATAAGAATGAGAGACTTAATCGAAAAACTCTACTTACAACAAGATTTGACTCAAGCTGAAAGCCAAGCGCTGTTCGCCAAAATTATTCAGGGCGAGATGGAGCCGATTTTGATGTCTTCAGCGTTGACCGCACTTAAGATCAAAACCGAAACGCCCGATGAAATCAGCGGCGCGGCCAAAGCGCTGCTGGCTAATGCCAAATCGTTTCCACGTCCCGATTATGACTTTGCCGATATCGTCGGTACCGGTGGCGATGGCCATCACACCATCAACATTTCCACCACCGCGGCGTTTGTTGCGGCGGCTTGTGGTCTAAAAGTAGCCAAACACGGTAACCGCAGTGTGTCTAGCCGCTCGGGCTCATCGGACTTACTCGAAGCTTTTGGCATTGATCTGCACATGCCCGCCGAGCAATCTCGCCAAGCCATCGATGATTTAGGCGTCGCCTTTTTGTTTGCGCCGGCTTACCACCAAGGGTTTCGCCACGCGGTGCCGGTGCGCCAAACACTCAAAACTCGTACTTTGTTTAATATTCTTGGCCCGCTGATCAACCCGGCCAAACCCAATATTCAACTGATGGGCGTGTACAGTGAAGCCTTGATCGAGCCCATCGCTGAAACCTTGCTAAAAATGAACTTTAAACGCGCCGCGGTAGTGCACGGCAGTGGCCTAGATGAAGTGGCGATCCACGGTGAAACCAAAGTGGCAGAAATCAAAGACGGGCAATTGGAATACTACACCCTCACCCCGGCCGATTTTGGCGTTGAGCAATACCCCCTTGAGGCAATCAAAGGCGGCGAACCTTACGAAAACCGTCTGATCATCGAAAACATTCTCACCGGCAAAGGCACCGATGGCCAAGTGGCGGCAGTCGCGGTTAACGTCGCCCTGCTCATGCGCTTGTTTGGCCATGAAGATCTCAAAGCCAACACTGAAAAAGCCATCGCTGTTATGGCCAGTGGCCAAGCCTTTCCGTTGGTGCAACAACTGGCGCAGCGAGGAGCAAAAGCATGACCCAACTGTCACAACACGTTTCACTGCAAGAAAGCCAAATGGCGCAAGTGCTGGTCAAAATCGTCAACGACAAACAACAATGGGTCGCCGAGCGCAAAGTGTCCCAGCCGTTAAGCGAGTTCCAAAGCCAAGTACAACCAAGTGATCGTGATTTTTATCAAGCCTTAACTCACAGCAATAGCGTGTTTATTCTCGAGTGCAAAAAAGCCTCGCCGTCAAAAGGTTTGATCCGCGAAGATTTTGATCTCGACGTCATTGCCAAGGTTTATCACCATCACGCCAATGCCATTTCGGTGTTAACCGATGAGAAATACTTTCAGGGCCAATTTGACTACATCAATCAAGTGCGTCGCCAAGTTAGCCAACCGGTATTGTGCAAAGACTTTATGATCGATGAATATCAAGTCTGGCTTGCGCGTCACTACCAGGCCGATGCAATTTTATTGATGCTGTCGGTGCTTGATGATGAGCAATACCAACGGTTAGCTGACCTCGCCCACCAGCTCAACATGGGCGTGCTAACCGAAGTCAGTGACCAAGACGAGCTCGAACGCGCCGTCGCCCTTGGCGCAAAAGTGATTGGAATTAATAATCGCAACTTGCGCGATCTCAGCACAGACCTTGAGCGTACTAAAGCACTGGCACCGCAAATTCGCGCCAAAGCGCCAAACGCGATTGTGATTTCCGAATCGGGCATTTACACCCATCAGCAGGTGCGCGATCTGGCTGCCCATGCCGATGGCTTCTTGATTGGCAGCTCATTGATGGCAGAGCAAGATCTGGAAATGGCGGTGCGCCAAGTGATTTACGGCGCTCACAAAGTGTGTGGCCTTACCTCTGCTCACGATGCTCAGTGTGTGTATCAGGCGGGGGCGGTGTTTGGCGGCCTGATCTTTGCCAGCGGCTCTTCGCGCTGCGTCAGTTATGACGATGCCAAAGCGATTTGCGCCGCCGCGCCACTGCGCTTTGTTGGTGTGTTTCAAAATCAGCCGATCGTCAAAGTCGCTGATACCGCCAACCAACTTGGCCTGTTTGCGGTCCAATTGCACGGCGAAGAATCCGAGACCGATATTGCTCTACTTCGCCAAGAGCTCAACGACGCCATCGAGATTTGGAAAGCGTACGGCGTACAAAACGCGCTGCCGAGCTTGCTCAGCGGCCCGATTGATCGCCACCTTCTCGACAGCAAAGTCGCGGGTCAAAGCGGCGGTACTGGCCACGTATTCGACTGGTCATTGCTTGAGCACCCAGAGCGCGTGATGCTCGCCGGCGGCTTGGGGCCAAATAACGTTCGCGAGGCGCTGTCACTCGGTGCCTTGGGTCTAGACTTTAACTCTGGCGTCGAACACAGCGCCGGGGTAAAAGACGGACAAAAAGTCAAACAGGTCTTTGAGCTTATCAGACAGTATTAATCGATACGTCGATTGCCGGCACGTGGTTCACGATGACCTTGTTCACGGTGACCTTGTTAGCCATCACGACACTAACTATAACGACAATAACCATCACCTCGCTAAGAGTCGATGTCACCTTTTTATCGCAGCGGCGGTCAGGCCTGTTAGCCAACGCCGCGGGCAAGAAATGAAACAGAAATAGGGAGCCATAATGGCAAAATTAGATGCATTTTTCGGCGAGTTTGGTGGACAGTTTGTGCCACAGTTACTCGTCCCTGCACTGGATCAATTAGAACAAGCGTTTATTGACGCACAAGCCGATCCTGAGTTTCGCAGTGAGTTCATGACGCTATTGCAAGAATACGCCGGGCGTCCAACCGCGCTGACCCTAACGCGTAACCTCACCAAGGGCACTAAGACCAAGCTCTACCTCAAGCGAGAAGATTTGCTGCACGGCGGCGCGCACAAAACCAACCAAGTCCTTGGTCAAGCTTTACTGGCCAAACGTATGGGTAAACACGAAATCATCGCCGAAACTGGCGCCGGTCAACACGGCGTTGCCACCGCGTTAGCCTGTGCGCTATTGGGCTTAAAATGTCGTGTTTACATGGGCGCCAAAGACGTCGAGCGCCAAAGCCCGAACGTATTTCGCATGCGCTTGATGGGCGCAGAGGTGATCCCGGTGCACTCTGGCTCCTCTACCCTAAAAGACGCGTGTAACGAAGCCCTACGCGACTGGTCTGGCAGTTACGAAACCACTCACTACTTGCTGGGTACCGCCGCTGGTCCGCACCCTTTCCCCACCATCGTTCGCGACTTTCAGCGCATGATCGGCGAGGAAACCAAAAACCAAATTTTAGCCCGTGAAGGCCGTTTACCCGATGCCATCATTGCTTGTGTCGGCGGTGGCTCCAACGCGATTGGCATGTTCGCCGACTTTATCGAAGAAGAACAGGTGGCCCTGATTGGCGTAGAGCCGGGCGGTAAAGGCATCGATACCGATCAACACGGTGCGCCGCTCAAACACGGCAAAACCGGCATTTACTTTGGTATGAAATCTCCGCTGATGCAAACCGACGAAGGGCAAATTGAAGAATCGTACTCGATTTCAGCTGGGCTTGACTTCCCATCGGTTGGTCCGCAACACGCGCACCTTAACGCCACTGGCCGTGCCGAGTATGTCAACATTACCGATGACGAAGCGCTCGATGCGTTCCAAGCGCTGGCCCGCCACGAAGGCATTATTCCGGCACTTGAGTCTTCTCACGCCCTCGCTCACGCGATCAAAATGGCCAAATCGAACCCAGAAAAAGAACAGCTGTTGGTCGTTAACCTCTCTGGCCGTGGCGACAAAGACATTTTCTCGGTTCACCAAATTCTCGAAGAAAAAGGAGCGCTATAATGGATCGCTATCAAGCTTGTTTTGAGCGTTTACAACAACAAAAGCAAGGCGCCTTTGTGCCATTTGTCACCATTGGCGATCCTTCGATTGAATTGTCTCTCGACATTATTCGCACCCTAGTCCAATCCGGTGCGGATGCTTTGGAGTTGGGCTTGCCATTCTCTGATCCCTTAGCCGATGGCCCGACCATTCAAGGTGCGAACTTACGCGCGGTGCAATCGGGTGCCACCATCAGTGCGTGTTTTGAGCTGCTAAGCACAGTGCGCAGCGAGTTTCCAGATACGCCCATTGGCCTGCTTGTGTATGCCAACTTGGTTTATGCCAAAGGCGTGGAATACTTTTATCAGCGCTGCGCAGAAGTGGGCGTCGACTCGGTATTGGTCGCCGATGTCCCGACCGGCTCAAGCGAAGAGTTTGTCGCTGCAGCCACTTTGCACGGCATCAAGCCAATCTTTATCGCCCCGCCGACCGCCAGCGATGAAACTTTGCAACAAGTCGCCACCCTTGGCCAAGGCTATACTTACCTGCTGTCGCGCGCTGGGGTAACGGGTACAGAAACCAAAGCGAATATGCCAGTCGGCGATTACATCGAAAAGCTCAACCGCTTACAAGCGCCGCCCGCGCTGCTCGGTTTTGGTATTTCGGAGCCATCGCAAGTCAGTGAAGCGATCGCCGCAGGCGCAGCCGGTGCGATTTCAGGCTCCGCAGTGGTGAAGATCATCGAACAACATCAAAACGACAAATCGGCCCTACTTGATACCCTGAGTGATTTTATTAGCCGAATGAAAGCCGCAACTCAATATTAAGACTAAGCTGACGAAATAACGGCTTACCTCATTAAATAGCCTGCCTATTCAATCTGCCTAGCGCCTGCTGGGCAGATTTTTCCTCCACACGATTGACAGTAACAGCACTAATACGCTTCATTTATGCGAATTATTTAGATAAATATGCCAATTCGCCTTGAGCTTTGGCCGAGAACCCTGTAAAAGATCAGCCAACATTTTTACCTAGCTTGACTTTTTTGCCTATCTCACTCATCACAAGTACCCTCAGGGGGTAACTAGCGCGTTAATGAGAGCAGTAAAAACAAGCGGTTCGCGACTAAAAAAGGTTAATACTGTGACGGAAAAAAAACACTGGCTGACCAACATTGGCCTTCAGGTGGTGCTGGCGATGGTACTTGGTACCCTAACTGGGCTTGTACTTGGCAAAGACGCCCAACTGTTTGCACCACTTGGCAACATTTTCATCAATTTGATCAAAATGTTGGTCATTCCCTTGGTGGTAGTGGCGCTAATCTCTGGAGCGTCAGGGCTTGGTAACAGTCAATCCGCGGGAAAGGTTGGCGTGCTGACCCTGGGCTATTTTGCTTTTACTTCAGCGCTCGCCGTCGCGTTGGCCTTGTTATTAGGACAATGGTTTAAACCTGGCCATGGCATTGATGTGGCTTCCATTTCCAGTGTTTTTTCTAATCAATACGCCGACAACGGTGAGATCGCCGGTTTTTGGGACACCATCACAGGGATGATCCCAACCAATATTTTCGATTCATTAACCCAAGGCAACATACTGCAAATTTTAGTCTTTTGTCTGTTTTTTGGCATCGCGCTTACCAAGCAAGACAAAGCCAAACGCCAACCGATTCTCGATGTGGTCAACACCTTAGTCGATGTCCTGGTTTGGATGATGAACAAGGTGATGTTACTTGCACCACTTGGCGTATTTGGTTTGATGGCCAATGCAGTCGGTACTTTCGGCTTTAGCGCCTTAAGCGTCGTCTTTAATCTGTTTTGGGTGTACGTACTCGCCATTGTAATTTTCGCTTTTGTGGTTTACCCGCTAATGGTACAAAGCCTGAGCCAGGTGAGCGCCAAGCAATTTATCTCGGCGATGAAAAAACCGCAAGCGCTTGCCTTATCCACCGCATCATCGATGGCCACTTTGCCTGTTAACATGGACACGTGTCAGCAAGAGCTCAAGGTCAACACATCGACCTCGGCATTTGTTTTGCCCCTTGGCGCCACTATTAATATGTCGGGCAATGCCATTTATTACGGCTTAGTGGCGGTGTTTTTTGCGCAGATTTTCCACGTTGACCTTGGCATCGGCGCCTACATTGCGATCATTTTAACCTCAACGTTAGGCGCGGTTGGCCAAGCTGGGGTTCCGGGGCCCTCGTTTTTGGTGGTGGCGGTGCTGCTGGCCGCGGGCATTCCGATTGAAGGTTTGCCTTTGCTGTTTGCCCTTGACCGCATTTTTGACATGATCCGCACCGCACTTAACATCACCGGCGACGCCGCTTGCGCCGTGATTGTCGATGCCATGGTAGAAAAAGGCGCATCCTCTACCGCGAGCGACGCAGAAAATCACGCAAGTCATGACTCAAACAAAGTATCAAGCACAAACTCAAACAACGCCTAAGCCATAGGTGAGTTGATAGGCACAGCAGCGCGCCACCACGCGCGATGCTGCTCTGCCGCTTCGACATGTTGGTCTGCTTACCATCTTCAAGCCCTGCCAAGGGCTTTTTTTGTCGCAAAATATCTCAGGTGGATTTCACCAAAGCCTAATTTTCGCTAGACTGGGCTTATCTCTTACACGGAAAGACAACATGAAACAGTTACTTGATTTTATTCCTTTAATTATCTTCTTCGTTCTTTTTAAAACTTACGACATTTACATTGCCACCGGCGCACTGATCGTCGCCTCTGCGGTGCAAATTGTGTTGACCTACTTTCTCTACAAGAAAGTGGAAAAGATGCAAGTGATCACCTTTATCATGGTGGCTCTGTTTGGTGGTATGACGATCTTTTTACACGATGACAACTTCATCAAATGGAAAGTCACCATTGTCTACTTTATCTTTGCCGCCGGTTTATTGATCAGTCACTTTATTGGCCGCTCGGCGATCAAAGGCATGCTCGGCAAAGAGATCCAACTGAGCGATAGCGTATGGGGCAAGATCACTTGGGCTTGGTCATTGTTTTTCATTGCCTGTGCCTTGTTAAATCTCTACGTTGCGTTTTATCTACCACTCGATGTTTGGGTCAACTTTAAAGTCTTTGGTTT
>JBFGYW010000115.1:0-9565 GCA_041587235.1 Vibrio sp. | reverse complement strand
GTTTTGTCTTAAGACCTTTACCGCCGTCGGTTTAGTGTCGTTTATTACCAATACCCAAGGGCAATTAATTGAAATCAGCGCATTGAATCCTATTTACGCTGCGATTTTTGGTGGTTTTTTATTTGGTGCCGGTTTCATTATTCTCTTTCGTCACAAAGCCAGCCTAGGCGGATTTAATATTCTCGCCTTGTACCTACAAGATAAATTTGGCTGGCGTGCCGGTTGGTTATTAATGGGGGTTGATGTCACGATTATGCTGGTGTCTTTATCTGTGGTTGGTCCCTATGAGCTTGTCCTCTCGATTCTTTGCGGCTTGATCCTCAACTTGATCATTGCCCTAAACCACCGTTCAGACCGTTATTTGGTTTAAAGGCTGAACTCTTATCTGTCATCCGTTGATGTGTCGAATTCACTGCTAATCAAGTTATTTTTAATGCCTGGCCGTACTGACGACTAGGCGTTTTTTTTGCCGGTAAGATCGTTACCTTTATCACTGAGAAGAGTGGGTAAGCGCTTTACCTAACAAGCTAAAATAGTCTTGTAAAGCTTGATGAATGATGGCTCGATGCGCTTGATCTGGATAAATGTGACTTTGTTTGGCTTCGGTTGTGCCCGACACCAAATAAGCGTTATTGATGTCCGAGCAAGATTCAACGGCGGCTTCAAATGCCCTTGCCATCATCTCAGTCGGTCGAGAAAAGTAATCGCATTGCATGGCTTGGTCGGCTGTGACGCTGCGCGCGACATAATCATGTCTATCTTGCCCATCTTGGCTTAACAATGCGGCATCAAAAATGCGTACCAGTCTTTGATTGAGTGGGTGAGGCCTGAGTGGCGCGTTATTTAACCAACAGTCGCTGGCAAATATTATTTTTTTCTGAGGGCCTGAACGGTTGCCAATGTCAAAGGCTTTTTCGGCGATATAGTGATCAAAGGCGTGCCAAAATTCGTGAGCAAGTGCCCCAGAACCGGCATTTTTGGCCAGCGCTAACTCTCGCTGGTTAGGCGCGTAGTGCGCTTGTACGCCAGGTTGCCCACCGGTGCCAAACGCTAATCCCAGTGTGCCACGAAGGCCAATCGCGTGGGGAGGCAGTGCCAATAAGTAAGCCAAATCCGCCAAAGAGTCAAAAATCAAATTGGCGGCCAATTGCTTTTCTTCACGGGTGACCCAATTACCCACTCGAATACTCCCCAAACCAAAGGTGTGTTTGATGTCCAAAAAAGAGACGGGATCACCGTGGCGGTAATCGGGCCCGCGACGAGTGTGGTATTTAAATCGTGTCAGTTGCAAATTGTGCCTTTACGCGCTGAGTTGAATCGGTTCGATGTGAACTTTATTTCGTCATTATAGCGGATCTTGTGCTGTGATTTCACTGCACTGACAGAGCCATGTGCTTAGCCATATTGGGTAAGATCGCATTAATTCACCCAATCGATATGAAATTAATTTAATTTAAAGTATAAATGCTATTGTGGATATAACTCAGCGGTAGAATAAAAATACACCGCCAAGTCGTGCCCGTTTATTGTTAATAGTCAGCAAAAAATCATCAAAGGATAAAAATGCGATGGAAAATACCGACCAAGTTGAATTAAGTCAACGCGATTTAAGTTTACGTACCCATGCTATTGCGGTGTATATCATCATGTTAGCGGGCATGTTGTTATCGGGGGGGCTGATCTCCATCGCCGGTTTAATTTGGGCTTATGTGAAGCGTTCTGATGCAGAAGGCAGTATTTATTTTAGTCACTTTAGTAATGCCATCCGCACCTTTTGGATCAGTGTGTTGCTTGTGATCATCGGGCTTGTGACCTTTTTCCTTGGCATTGGTTGGATTATTGCCATCGTTGCCGCGGTGTACAGTTTATTTAAATACATCAAGGGGTTGATTCGAGTGATTGATAATAAAGTCTTTGATTAATATTTTTTTATCTCGTATTCATCACAAGCTTTTGGGTTAACCGCCTTAGATCTGCACTCGATTGGTGCAAAAGGTGTATTATTGTGATGAATGTCAAATAAAGAAGGGGAAATAGGGCAATGCTATTGGCCTAATTTCTTTGTTAACTTACTGTTTATTAAAGTGTTAAGTGTCACTTTCGCTTATCACGCAATTTGGAACAGATATTGCTCTTTAACGGTTAAAGAAAGTTGTACAGGTCGGAAAACACTTCTGAGTCTGTTTTTCGCCGTTAAAGAGGATATCCATGACCGCCAGTTTTCGTCATCAGCACGGATCGCAGATCTATACCTTCCACTCCTTAGCCGAACTCATGGCCAAGTCGACACCAGAACGCTCAGGGGATCTTCTTGCCGGGGTCAGTGCAGAGTCTGCCGCCGAGCGCGTGGTTGCACAAATGACCCTGGCAGACTTACCCTTGACGACTTTTCTCAACGAAAGCGTCATTCCCTATGAGCGCGATGAAATTACCCGCCTGATTATCGACAGCCATGATCGCCAAGCGTTTGCTCCCATTGCGCACTTAACGGTTGGGGATTTTCGCAACTGGCTCCTCAGCGACCAAGCTGACAGTCAGATGCTACAAAAGATTCGCGCTGGCGTGACACCAGAAATGGCGGCGGCAGTGAGTAAAATCATGCGCAACCAAGATTTGATTTTAGTGGCCAAAAAATGCCAAGTAACGACCGCTTTTCGCAACACTATCGGTTTGCCGCAGCGTTTGTCGACCCGTTTGCAACCCAATCATCCTACCGATTCTTTAAATGGTATTGCTGCCACTATTTTCGATGGTTTGATGTACGGCAATGGGGATGCTGTGATAGGCATCAATCCTGCGACCGACAATGTTCCTCAAGCGATTAAATTGATGCAATTAATGGATGAGGTTATTTCTCATTACCAAATCCCGACGCAGTCCTGTGTCCTCACTCATGTGACCAATACCATTGAGGCCATCAACCTAGGCGCGCCCGTCGATTTGGTGTTTCAGTCGATTGGCGGCACACAGGGGACCAATGAAAGTTTTGGCGTTGATTTAGCTGTGCTAAAAGAAGCAAACGAAGCCGCACTTTCACTCAAACGCGGCAGTGTCGGCAATAATGTGATGTATTTTGAAACCGGACAAGGCACGGCTTTGTCGGCTAATGCCTATCATGGCGTCGACCAACAAACCTGTGAGGCGAGGGCGTATGCCGTGGCTCGGCAGTTTGATCCGTTACTGGTCAATACCGTGGTGGGGTTTATCGGCCCTGAGTACTTATTCGACGGCAAGCAAATTATTCGGGCGGGGCTTGAGGATCACTTTTGTGGCAAATTACTCGGTTTGCCAATGGGCTGTGATATTTGTTACACCAATCATGCCTACGCCGATCAAAACGATATGGACAACTTACTCACCTTGCTCGGTGTGGCGGAGTGTTCGTTTATTATGGGCATTCCGGGTTCGGATGACATCATGCTCAACTATCAAACCACGTCGTTTCACGATGCTTTGTACGCACGAAAAGTGCTTGGCTTAAAGCCTGCGCCAGAGTTTGAACGTTGGCTTTTACAGATGGGGATTTTTGATGATGTCGAGCAGGTGCGCTTAACTGAGCGTCTTGACGGCTCGTTTGCTAAGACACTGGAAAAACTCAAACGAGGGACGGCGCATGGCTAAATCGACACCTTCTCAACCGAACTCGTATGAAGTTGCTGAGAGCTCAGACACCGTGGTTGACAACCCTTGGCAATCGTTGCGTGATTTTACCTCGGCGCGCATTGCATTAGGGCGTTGTGGTAATAGTATACCGACCAAACAATTACTCGCTTTTCAGCTCGACCACGCTCAAGCAATGGATGCCGTTCATTGCCCATTAGACGATGGAAAGTTACTCGATGCCTTACTTCAAGATCCGGTGATTGCGAATGCGACGCTATCTGAACCCTTGGTGGTTGAGAGCCGAGTCACCGACCGGCTGATGTATCTGCAACGTCCCGATTTAGGTCGTCAATTAAATGAGGCGAGTTGGCAGCAATTAACGCAAGTTGCGGCGCAATACCGCTGCAGTCCGGATTTAGCGATAGTGATCGCCGATGGTTTATCATCGGTCGCCATTGCTGACCACGTCTTGCCTTTTCTTCAGCGTTTGATTCAAACACTGACCACCGATCAAAGTACGCCTTGGCAGTTAGCACCGATTACGATAGTCAAGCAAGGTCGAGTGGCGGTTGGCGATGACGTGGCGGAGTGTTTGAAGGCCAAAATGGTCTTGGTTTTAATTGGTGAGCGTCCGGGGTTAAGCTCGCCCGACAGTATGGGACTTTACCTCACGTGGGGAGCGAAACGCGGGTTTAAAGATTCACAGCGTAATTGTATTTCGAATATTCGCCCGGAGGGCCTCAATTATGATGATGCTTGTCAGCGTGCCATGTACTTATTGCTAGAGGCGCGCAAATTGGGTCTGTCGGGTATCCACTTGAAAGACCGGTCAGTGATGAGTGAGGAGAGCGAAAGCCATCTTGACGATAAAGAAAAGGGTAATTTTTTAATTTCACCACAGTAAAAGGATTTACTATGTCGACACACAATGAATATCTGGCTAAACGCCAACTTAAAAGAGGCACCGCCGGTTGGCTATTGTTAGCTGGGCTGGGAGTCTCGTATGTGATATCCGGCGATTTTGCCGGGTGGAACTTTGGTATTGGGCAAGCCGGCTGGGGCGGTTTTATTTTAGCGGCCATTGCGATGGCAGTAATGTATTTGACCTTGGTTTTATCGCTGGCTGAAATGTCGGCGGCGATCCCAGCCGCGGGAGGGGGCTATAGCTTTGCTCGCCAGGCCATGGGGCCAACAGGGGGCTTTATGACTGGCCTTGCGGTGTTGATTGAATACGCACTGGCTCCGGCGGCGATCGTGATTTTTATCGGCTCGGCGGTCAATGAATTACTCGGTCTTGATGGGCCTTTGGTGTACGCGATTTTCTATGCCGCCTTTATTGCTATCCACCTCGCTGGTGTGGGTGAAGCGCTCAAAGTGATGATGGTAATCAGCGCACTGGCAGTGTTGGCGATTGTGGTGACGGCCGTTGCCTTAGTCGGCGAGTTTGACAGTCAAAACTTATTTGATATTGCCCCAGCGACGGCACAAGCGAGTGAATTTTTGCCCTTTGGTTGGTATGGGGTTTGGGCCGCATTGCCTTTTGCGATGTGGTTGTTTTTGGCCGTAGAAGGCGTACCTCTGGCGGCGGAAGAAGCGAAAAACCCAGCTCAAGACGTGCCAAAAGGCATTATCGGCGCCATGTTGTTTTTGTTGGTCACCGCCGTTCTTGTGGTGTTTTTGCTCGCTGGCGCAGTGGGTTCCTCAGTGATTGGCGACAGTGCAGTCCCTTTGGTCGATGCTTTGAAACTCACTGGTAGTCCCATGCTGGCAACCATGGTCAACGTCTTGGGGTTAGCAGGCTTAATTGCGTCGTTTTTCTCCATTATCTACGGTTATAGTCGCTTGGTGTTCGCCTTGTCTCGCGCTGGCTATTTACCGCAAAGCCTATCATTGACCAACGAGAAAAAGGTGCCGGCTCGCGCTTTAATTGTGCCAGGGGTTTTTGGCTTCTTGGTGTCGTTAACTGGAGAAGGGGATTTGATTTTGGCAATGGCTGTGGTCGGCGCGACGGTCTCTTACGCGTTAATGTCACTCAGTCATATTTTATTGCGCGTTCGCCAACCTGATTTACCACGCCCTTACAAGACGCCCGGCGGTGTATTGACTTCTGGCGTATCCTTGGCGTTGTCTTTGATTGCATTAACCGGCGTATATGCCTTTGACCCTTCCGCCTTTTTCATGACATTGGGGCTCTTTATCATTGGTGGGGCTTACTATGCGCTCTACAGTCGTAACAAGTTAGTGGCTCAATCGGCAGAGGAGGAGTTTGCCATGTTAAATGCTGCAGAGCAGGATCTCGAGGCCAAAGCGAGTTAATGCTATTTGGTTGGCTGTTTACCGGCCAGACACTTTTTAAGGCCGCAATCAATGCGGCTTTTTTTTCTCTGGTTTCGGTGTTAAAAGCCATTGTTTGATATAATGTCTGTTGTGTGATTTTTTGCTCTACAGCAACAGTTAAACAAGGAATATCATGAAATTATATATTTATGAGCATTGCCCATTTTGTGCTCGAGTTGCGTTTGTCGCCAATGCATTGAATCTTGATCTTGAATACCAAGTCGTCGATTACGCTGATGCCAATACCTTGATTGACTTAATTGGCAAAAAAATGGTGCCAGTGTTAGAAAAAGACGATGGCACAGTGATGGCAGAAAGTTTGGACATTATTGCACTCTTTATTGCTCACGCTGGTTTGGGCTCAACACACCAACCCAGTGAGTCAGTGCTGGCTTTTCAACAACAGGCCTTTCCTTTAGTACAAGGGATTGGTTACCCAAGATACACCTGTTTGGGCCTTAAAGAATACCCTTCCCAGGTCAGTCATGACGCATGGCGTGCGAAAAAAGAAACCCCAGAGCTTAACTTTGAACGTTTATTGGCACAGACCCCTGAGTTGGTCGCTCAAGTTAATGTTCGACTAGTACAGGCGCTTGAGTTATTGGCTATCGAACAAGGACAATCCTCGCTGAGCCTGGTTGATCAAGCGGTGATGTTTTCCTTATTGCGCGCTTTTTACGCTGAGCCGAGTATTGAATGGCCTGAAGACTTGCAGCAATGGATGGAAAAGAACGCCGCGAAAGAAGGGGCAACCTTATTGCGTGCTTAGTTCCGTTGTTCCTTCATGGCCAATGACTTACGAAGAAGAAGACATAAAAAAAGATGGCCGAGGCCATCTTTTTTTGCGATCTTGCTGCGATGCTTATTCGTATTCAGTCGCGTAAGTTTCTTCATACGTGTGAGAGTAAAGCTCAAACAAGTTACCAAACGGGTCTTCTAGGTAAACCATTTTTGCAGGCTTGTTGTCATCTTCTGGGTGGTAACGCATGATGTCCATACGCACTTTGCCACCAAACTCTTCTGTGCGTGCAATTGCCGCTTCAAAATCGTCAGTTTGTAGACAGAAGTGGAAGATGCCGATGCGTGAGAAGTCGACTTCGTGGCGCTCTTGACGCTCTTTCATTTCGAACAACTCAACACCAATGCCGTCAGTCGTGACAAGGTGGGCAATGTTAAAGCCTTTAAATCCTTCACCGAACACGGCGATACACATACGACCAATCGCGGTTTCTCTTTCTTCGATAACTTTTGTGTTATCCATCACAATGCTAAGGCCAAGGGCTTTGGTATAAAACTCTACTGCTTTATCCATATCGCCAACCATAATACCAACGTGATTCATTTTCATAATTGTCTCCAAATAATGGGTTTCGATTTGATGTGAAGCAGTATAAGCATGAGTTTTGATGATTTAAAATTATGGTTTTTTATAATAATGATAATTTTTTGTTATTTAACGGATGTAAAAACACCTGCATGGATTAACGTGTTGATATTGCATATAAACGGCGACTGCTTTAGCGAACAATCGATACAATAGCCCAGTAAATCCAAATGACACCTCGGGACAAAGGGCCATGATTTACCGTGATTAATGGTAAAGCGCCGGATTTGACGTATTGGGAATATTGATCGCGTGTAGCCATTGTTTTGGCGATTGGCCATAAAGGCGTTTAAATTCTCGGCTAAATTGTGAGGCACTGACATAACCCACTTCCATGGCGGCGACACTGACATTGGTCCCGGCGGCAATTTTCATCGCCGCACTATTGAGTCGTATGGCTTTGACAAATTGAATCGGCGACATCGAGGTTGCTTGTTTGAATTTACGGTGCAAGACGGCGCGGCTCATTCCGACCTGAGAGGCCAAAGTCTCAATGTTAATCGGTTGATCAATGTTGTTGGTGAGGTGCTCGATCGCGCGTGCGATGTCATTGCCGACACCAAATGCACGCCTTGCTGATGGACCCGCTTGGCCTTTGAGTACGGCGTAATACAATTCTCGCAATCGACTCTCTGCCAATATCGCGCGATCGCTGTCATTATCGATTAACTGCAACAGCCTCAGTAAGCTGTCAGAAAAATTGTCGTCCCAACTTGAAAGAGCAAAGCCTGGTGGTAACTGACTGGGCTGTGGTGTAGTCAAAACGCACTGGTGTCTTTCCGTGGCGATGGTTAAGTCTGTCATCACTTGGGTATCAAGTGAAATATACACGCCGAGTAGTGGGTTGTGTTCGCTGGCATGAGGGGAGCCGGCTTCAACAGGCATCGATAAAGAGCAGCACAAATAGTGTTGGTGGTCATAGTGATAATGTTGCCCATCTAAAATGGCTTCTTTACCGCCACTGACAATGGCAATGATAGCGGGTTCATAAATGGCCGGCGCGCAGCGAACACTGTGAGTGACGCGAAACAGTTTTACCCCGGCGATGCCTGTTTCGACCATACCATCTTCACTGAGTTGGTTTTCGATTAACTGCTTAATTTTTACTTGGCTCATGAGGTTCCCATCGATATCGGAAAATTAGTAACGCTTTAGAGGCCAATTTTATGATCACTAGAGAGGAATAGGCAAATTTTAGAGCAAATAATCGCTATTTTAAATGCGACGTGAGATCTATATTAAAGTATCGATGGCGTTTCTAACCGGTTGCTTTTGAGGCGGAGCGAAAGCCAAATTCACTCAGTTGAATATTTGGAGAGAGCATTACGTGAAGCAGGTAAAATGGGCAGCGCTGCTCGCCGTCACCTTGGTGTTTGGCTGCGCTAAAAGCAATGATTATTCGAACCTTGTGCTGACCACAGACGCAGAGCTCAATACACATCAAGGGACAAGGCCCACACTCGGCATTGCCTTTGGTGGCGGCGGTATTCGCGGTTATATGCATTTAGGTGTGATAAAAGCCTTAATGGAACACAATATTCAAGCGGATTTGGTCACCGGTTCTTCTGCAGGGTCGATTGCTGCGACCTTTTACGCATCGGGGATGACCTACCCACAACTTGAGTCTGTGATGAGCGATCTCAATACCCTTTCCCTTCTCGATGTGGTGTGGTCGAAAAAAGGGCTGATCAATGGCCAAAACTTAGCGCAATGGGTCAATGATTCGGTCGCGCAAACAGACCTTAGTGAGATGCCGATCCCCATCGGGATCACGGCCACCGATATGACCGCGAAATCGTCGGTATTAATTCAACAAGGCAACCCAGGCGAAGCTGTGCAGACATCATCGTCGATCCCAGGCGCGTTTGTTCCCGTTTTGCACGGTGGGCACTTATTGGTCGACGGCGGCGTTTTACACATTGTGCCGGTGGATTATGCCAAAAGCATGGGGGCTGATATTGTCATTGCAGTGGATATTTATTGCGCTAATCAAACTGAGGTCAAAGATTCGGCGATGCAAATGCAGCTTGCCGTTTTTCGCTTGTTGACATGCCGGCTTAGTGACGACGAAATTCAGCGCGCGCAACTGGTGGTCAGGCCCCATTATGAGCCTGAAGGGAGCGGGCTGTTTAGCGATAAATCGATCGCTATTGAGGCGGGTTATCAAGCCATGATGGCTAAGATGCCACAGCTTAAACGTTTGTTAGCGCAATCTCGATAGGCATTAATCGAGATAGGATG
>JBFGYW010000114.1:0-9626 GCA_041587235.1 Vibrio sp. | reverse complement strand
GACATGGTTAAAGCCAAGACAATCACAATGGCAAAAAACTCATAGCGAGAACCCACAGCCCAGGCGGCGACGGCAGCAGTACCAAAACCGGCGACTAATTTAGTGGCCAAAATAGAGGAAAGGGGAGGGATGAGTTGGCTGAACATAGCCGGCCCCATAATATTGCAAAGTGCACGCAGACTACTCACAATATCAAGATCGCCCCAGTCTTTGTTGACCCATTGGCGCTTTGACACTTTTGGCGCGACAAAAACAATCCCCAAAGAGAAAGCGACAATAGTGGCGTAGGCAGCGCCGTTGATGCCCAAATCAAAAGTGAAAATAAACAGCGGGTCGAGTGCCATGTTGAGCAAGCTGGTGATCATCATCATGGTGCCAGGTAATACGGTATTGCCATTGGCGCGGCACACACTGTAGAGAAAATACAACACCGCGCCAACCCAAGCGCTGACTAGCCAAATGGGCCAATAGCTATCGATGACGACGTAGACACTTTGCGGGGCACTCAGTAGGCTCAGCAATCCGTCACGCCACAACCAAATAATCAAGGCAATGACCGCGACGCCCACACTGCCGATCAGCATGACCAAACCGCCTAACTGTTTGGCATAACGAGGTTGTTTTTTTCCTAAAGCCTGTGAAATCACCGCCGTTGTAGCGATGCCTAGGCCAACTTGAATACCGATGATCACCATTTGCAAAGGCAAAGTAAAGCCTTGAGCTGCGAGCGGTAATACGCCGAGTTGGCCAATAAAGGCACTGTCAACCAGTTGAAAGCTCATCAGGGATAAGACGCCAAAAACCATTGGCATTGTCATGGTAAACAGTCGTTTGGCGAGTTGTCGATAAGAAGACGTAGACATAACTCTCTCTTGAGCGCATTGGTAAAGGTCGCACAGTTTACCTGAGTTTTATCTCTGGCAATAGGGTAAGGCGAATAACAAAAAACCCAGCATAGCCGGGTTTTATTAAAGTCAGTCTTTTGTCGCTGAGTTGCGAGGAAGACAGGGTTATTTTTTGACGTTGAGGCTTTTCAGTTTGTCCGCTTCGGTCAACTCGCGAATACGGCGGCTTAGCTCACGGCGTTCTTTTGAGATTTCTGCACTTTTAATGATGTGATCGTCAACGCGGTCTTCATAGTCTGCTTTCATGTTTTTAATGATAGCGACAATTTCATCATGGGTCATCTCAGGCATGATGTAATCCATGAGGTTGTCGAGCAGATCGACACGCTTGCGATTGTCGCGAACTTTTTTCTCATTGTCGATAAGTTCACGTTTTAGTTTGTTTTTTCGTCGTGCTTGGGCAACAATTTCGAATACACTACTCATGATAATCTTCCTAAAAACTGGGTCATTCCTGTTAGAGATTAAAGCACAACACACTGAGAAATAACAACGTTTAGATCAATCTTCACATAAAAATGTTGAGGATTTAAACGTATAGATGCGAAGCAGTTGTGTTTAATTCTCACTTGAGGCTATGATGCTAACTCGTTTCATTTTCACTTATAAATCATCTTGATGAAAGAGTTATTGCAAAATAGGGCTTGGCAAGTTGCCCTAGCGGATGAGAGAAAAAAACAAGAGGATTTTTCTGGCCAAGCGAGTCGCTTAGGCTTTGCTTATGTCGAACAACAAATCCAGCTTGCTTATGAGCACTTAAACCACCCGAGAACGCGTGCCTACACACTCGATCAATCTGGGCAAATGTATTTGATATCGCAAAATTATTATCATTAATAAGGATCAATAATGACGTTGACTTTGACCCCCACAGAACAAAGAGTCATGGGCTGTTTACTGGAAAAAGAAGTAACCACACCGGAAACTTACCCGCTTACTTTGAATGCTTTAACCACTGCCTGTAATCAAAAAAGCAGCCGTGAGCCGGTTATGTCACTGACCGATTCAGAAGTGTTAGATACGGTAAATCAATTGATCAGCAAGCGTTTAATCAGTGAAGATGAGCAGTTTAAGCGCCGAGTCAGCAAGTATGCCCACCGATTTTGTAATACAGAGTTCAGCGATTTACAACTGTCCGAACAGCAAAAAGCGCTGATCTGCTTACTCCTGTTAAGAGGGGCACAAACCGCGGGTGAATTGAGAACGCGCGCTCAGCGATTGTGTGAGTTTGACGATGTCAAACAAGTCGAAGCCACCTTGGTGAGTATGATAGAGCAGCAATGGGTAAAGCTGCTGCCAAAAGAGCCCGGTAAAAGAGAGCAGCGCTATCAGCATTTATTTGGTGAGGATCAAGGGAATGAAGCCTTAAGTTCACAGTCTCAAGAGCCACAGAATTCGTCTTCAACAGATACAGAGCAAAGGCTCTGCGATTTAGAGAATAAAGTGGCGCAATTAGAGCAGCAGATTGCACGCTTACTTGCACAATAGCGTGTGAATGGAAGATGCTCAATTGGTCTGTTTATTTGATCCGAAACCGCTTTAATGCCCTGTACTGTGGGGTAACCAATGATCTTGAGCGGCGTTTTCATCAGCACAGCGAAGGCAAAGGTGCCAAAGCATTAAAAGGCAAAGGCCCTTTGCACTTGGTTTGGCATCAGTCTGGGTTAGACAAATCGACCGCGTTAAAGGCTGAGCGTTATATTAAATCCTTGCCAAAAGGTCAAAAAGAAGCGTTAGTGTCGGCGCAAGCAAGCTTGATCACCAAGACGGAGGTCGAGCCAGTAAAGCGTGTGATGTTCAGCGTAAAATAGACAGCTTGAACTCAATAAATGTGAACTGAACCAGAGCATTGCGCAGTTTTTTCATCAATTTATGGGTAGAGTTTTGGTTAAGCTCTATACTCTACCGAGTTCACTTCATTTAAGGATCCCAACATGGCAATTTCACATAAGGCTTCCCTTTTATTGAAACCTCGTGCTCGAGTCTTGGTGGCCATGACCTGTGTGCTTTCAAGTGTCAGTGTACTCTTTAGCGGCGCCTCAGTGGCCAAAAGTGCTTTGGTTGGGTATTGGAGTTATCAAGACTTTCTCGACGCTCACCCTCGGCAATCTCAGTTGACCGAGCAAATGGCTAAGACGGTGAGAGAACGCGCTATGCCACTGGAAAAAACGCAAATCCCTCAAAAACCGGTGACGATTTCAGTGGTTTTCCCCGGTCAACAAGTCTCGGATTATTGGGTACGCAACATTGCCGCTTTCGAAAAAAGAATGCAAGAACTCAATATTCCCTATGAAATCAATCAAATGTTTACCCGCCCTAACGAAGAAGCCAAAGAGCAGAGCAAGTCCTTGAGGGAAGCGCTCAGAAACCAAGCGGATTATTTGATTTTTACTTTGGATACCACCCGGCACAGAAAGTTTATTGAACATGTGTTGAACGCGTCGAAAACCAAGCTGATCTTGCAAAACATTACCACTCCAGTCAAAGCGTGGGCTCATCATCAACCGATGATGTACGTCGGCTTTGATCACATGCAAGGCAGTTTAGAACTGACCCAATTTTATCAAAAGATGTTTCCGCAAGGGGCGAATTACTCGGTGTTGTACTTTTCAGAAGGGTACGTCAGTGATGCAAGGGGAGATACTTTCATCCAAGCGATGCCACAGGATAAATACCCGTTACAGTCTTCTTATTATACTCGCACCACGGCTGAGTCTGGTTATGAAGCGACCAAAGCCAGTTTAACCAAATACCCTGACATTCGTTTTATTTATGCTTGTTCGACGGATGTGGCCCTTGGCGCGGCCGATGCCCTTAAAGCGATGAATCGAGAAGATGTGGTGTTAAACGGTTGGGGCGGTGGCTCTGCTGAACTGGATGCGATAGAAAAAGGCAATCTCGATGTGACTGTGATGCGAATGAACGATGATACCGGCATTGCGATGGCAGAAGCGATAAAATGGGATATTCAAGGCAAAGCGGTACCGACGGTGTTTTCTGGTGGTTTTGAAGTCGTGACCAAAAATGATTCACCGCAGCGAATCGACATGCTCAAACAAAGAGCGTTCCGTTACTCAGACAATCTCTGATCGGGGATATTTATGTATAGCCGCAAACGGTCGTTAGCTACCCTCATTACGCGAATTATCATCTTGGTACTCGGTGTGCTGTCTTTGGGGATCTTTGTACAAAGCTACTATTTTAGTCAACAGATCATCACGCAAGAAATCACGCGGACCAAACAACAAACCTCATCACTGTTGCAAAATTTATTCAATTATCACATTGCCGCAATTCAAATCCACCACGACAGTAATGCGAAAAACGAAGCCTTGATCCGCTATCTTATGACCCGAGATACTGAGAACTTGGCTTACTTTTTTAGTAGCCTAGATCAAAGTGAGCCGACACACACGCCAGAATTTCGTTTTTTTACTGTGAACGGCACGGTGCGATGGGATGATGGCAGCGCGCATTTTTACGGCATCGACGATATACTGCAGCAAAAAATTGCCTCAAAAGTGCCCTATAATGGCCGCTGGTACTACTTTACGATGCAGACTTTGCTCGGCCAAAAGCACATGTTGGTCAGGCGAGTACCGCTGATCGAAAATCAAACCGGTGAAGTATTGGGGCAATCCTACATTGCGGTGGTTTTGGACAATAATTTTACCTTGATCGATCAACTGCAAGCTGGCAGCAACAGTGAAGATATCATGCTGTTGGCGGGCAACAAGTTAGTCGCTGATTCTTTTGATGGCAGTGAAGGTTATGATGATGTCCTCGATCAAGAATCGGCCGATGACGTGTTTAGCCATGTGTTAGTCACCCGAACCCATGTCAATATTGATGATAACAACAGTGATTTGGTGTTGGTTTCGGTACAGAACAATACCAATGTTGCCAATTTACAGCGCCAACATTATTTGGGCATTTGCTTTTCAATTATGCTGATGATTTTAATGGCGATGTTGATGAGAAAATGGATTCAACAGCAAGTTAATACCGCTTTAGACAGTTTGATGAAATACACACAAGCGGCCAGAAATCAAACGGAATATATCGAGTTTGAAGGCTCTAATATCACCGAATTTGCCGATATTGGTTACACGCTGCAAAATACCTTTGAGCAGTTAGATTCGCAAAGAAAATCGTTTCGAGATTTGTTTAATTTCGCCTTGTCGCCCACTATGGTATGGTCGGAAACAGGGGTTTTAATTCAAATGAACCCAGCGGCGAAAAAAGAGTTGTGGCCTGAGTTTGGTGAACCGGAAAATAAGCCTGCACATCCCCACTTTCAATTGTTTCAAGCTAAATTATTCACTTACATTAAAATGACGGCGCAAGGTTCTCCCCTTACCGGGATAAACGTACCGATCGGCAATAAAGTGTTTCGGTGGAACCTCTCGCCGATCAGTGTTGAAGACGGCATTACCGGCGTGATTGTTCAAGGTCAAGATATCACCACCCTTATCGAAGCGGAAGAACAAAGTAACTTGGCCCGTAGTGAAGCGGAAGAGTCGGCTAAGGCCAGAGCGGACTTTCTTGCCAAGATGAGTCATGAAATTCGCACCCCTCTCAATGGTATATTAGGGGTGTCTCAGTTGCTCAAGCGCGAAATCGAGCATCCGGGTCACAAGAAGCAAATTCAGGTCCTTATCAATAGTGGCGAACACCTCCTTGCCGTAATGAATGATATTCTGGATTTCTCAAAATTAGAGCACAGTCAATTCACCTTGGAAAAGCGCGTTTTTCGCTTTGCCGATATCGTCGATACTCTGGATCATATTTATCGACCGCCGTGTCGTGAAAAAGGCGTTGATCTGATCATAGATAATGAAATCGGTGAAGATGAACACATTTACAGTGACCAGGTGAGGCTCAATCAAATACTGTTTAACTTGGTCAGTAATGCCACTAAATTTACCTATCAAGGGTCGATTTCCATTCGATTTAAAATTAGCCAATCACAATACCAAACGCGGTTAAAAATTTGGGTGCACGATACGGGCATTGGCATCCAACAAGACAAGTTGTCGCGTATTTTTGAGCCCTTTGTTCAAGCCGATTCGAGCACAACCAGAGAGTTTGGCGGCAGTGGTTTGGGCTTAACGATTGTGAAAAGTTTGGTCGATATGCTGCAAGGTCATATTGATGTCTCGAGTGCGAAAGGATCGGGCACGACCTTTTATGTCGACTTGCCAATAGAACGAGAACAACGCGAGTTGAGAAGTTATCGAGACTTGGCTTCGATACCGGCAGGCCAGCTATTTAAAGAGAAAGTGCGCATTTTACTGGTGGAAGACAACCACACCAATGCCTTTGTTTTACAGGCTTTTTGCAGTAAGTATAACGTCGAGGTCACTTGGGTTAAGGATGGCAGAGAGGCGATTAAATCAGTAGAAGAGCACGCGTTTGAGCTGATTCTAATGGACAATCAACTACCGATTATCGGCGGGATTGAAACGACAGAGTTTATTCGACAAGAGATGAAGATAGACACCCCAATCTTCGCGTGTACCGCCGATACCCAAGAAAGCACAAAAGCTGCGTTTTTGACGGCAGGAGCCAACCAAGTGTTAGTAAAGCCGATCAACGAGCAAATTTTTTACAAAGCGATGTTGGAGTTCTACCATCAGTATTACGATGACAACCTCGCCGTGTCGCAACGCTCAGGCGAATTGAGGTAAGTCAACGATTGATTGGTATGATTTATTGTTATCAAGAGCAGACACTAAGATGAAGTGGTGGCAACGCTACTGCGATCGCAGTGCCATTAATCAATACCATAAAAAAAGGCTGCGCCAATTTGGTCAGTCGGCAAAATCACTCGGCTGGATTGACCAGCAAAGTCAGTGGCAACGCTTTGCTGTTTTTGCTGAGTATATCGACTTTAATCAGCGCAGTGTTCTCGACCTTGGCTGCGGCTTTGGCGATCTGTTATCTTACTTGGAGACAGAAGCCAAAGTATCTTTACAAGACTACTTAGGGATGGATTGTTCTTCTTCGTTCATCGCCCGAGCTAAGCAGCGACAGTTTGCCACTGATTGCCAGTTTATTCAGGGCGATTTTAGCCGCGGGCCATTGCCATCATCGGATATCGTTATTGCCAGCGGCTCTTTAAATTATCATTCGCGTCAAAAGGACTATGTCATCGAAATGATCGAGAAAATGGCGCAAACGGCTCGATATCAAGTGGGCTTTAACTTGCTTGACGCACAAAAAATTTCCAATACTTCCACGCTGACGGCTTATAATAAGCAGGGCTTAGTGCGATACTGCCATGCTCGTTTTAGTCAAGTTCAGTGCATTGAGAATTATAGTGACCACGATTTTACTTTGATCTTTTCTCCGGCCAGCAAGAGTGCGACATGAAAAAAATCGTTATTGTGATTGTGATTTTATTGCTACTCGCCGGGGGTGGGGCAGCGGTTTATCACTTTTTCTTTCAAGCAGAAGACCAACCCCTTGCCGAAGACAAACCGGCCACCACTACCGAGACCGACACGGACGAAAACTCACCAGCGCTAATGCCGGTTAAGCCTAAAGAGCCAGTGAATGATCTCTTTGTCAATCAGCGACAAGTGACAGTATTTAATCAGCCTGATGAACAAGGTTTTAAAGTGAAAACCCTCTACAAAGGCGATGCGATTAGGGTACAAGAGCGCAAAAACGGCTATCTAAGGATCAGTGATTATGTGGTGCTCAAGCAAGGCCAAGCGCCACAAGCACAATGGGTAAAGCAAGAGGGGATATCGGAGAAAAAGCCGGTGATTGACCAACAAGAGCGCAACGAAATACTCGACAGCTATGTCGCTAAGTCGGATGATTATCTGTTATATCGCGACGTTTTTCGCCGTCAAACTGAGCAACTGCTTCAAGAAAAAAAATGTACCCCTGAAGACTTTGAGCAATTGGGTGGCTGGGTCCGATCTGTTACGTTCGCCCAGCAACCCATTTATTTTGTTTACTGTGGTGGTTTAAACCAAATAGATAAAATTTACTTAAACGTGGAAAGTGGTGAGGTCTTTCAGCCCAACGCCAACTAATACGACAAGGAATGTTATGTTTTTAACCTTATTTATTATCGAAAAAAGCCTGTTGGTGATTGGGATTTTGCTATTGCTGAGCGCTTTGGCGCAATACATTCGTCGCACAGCGGATTGGCGAGGGGTACTAACGATGTTTTTCAAGCGTATTGATCTATCGGTGGGAGAGTATCGATTTTATCGCCTGGCGATCAGTGCCATCGTACTGGCCGCGGTACTCAAGGTTGTACTGTTAACTTTCTACCCTTAGTTTTATTTAGTATGGATCGCCATTGCCAATGACGACCATAATCACCTTGCTTTGGCAAGTTCCAGATCATTATTCTCATTCATGCGTTTATCACCCTAACTGGGCAATTCGATAACCGGGTTAAGAAAATAACTTGTTGAATAACGAAGAAGATTTTTTTCTTGATAAGAAAAAGCTTGCCTTTTTTCAAGCTTGATCTCTGCGCTATCATTGACCACATACTGAATCAGATTGGTATCATTTGTTTGGTATTCATCTGTTTACTAATACTCCTACCAGCCCTTGATGCCTAGGTGTGTTGGACTGTGACAGTGCTACACAGTTAACAAACTCACAATAAATCAATGTTATCTGCTCGAAAGGGAAAGCGTTTCTGATAGACTGAAAATATAGCGACACACAATAGGTAATGGAATGACCGTTTCAGTATTGATATGTGATGACTCATCACTGGCCCGAAAACAAATTGCACGCTCTTTACCCGATACACTCAACGGCGACATTACCTTTGCGGTAAACGGCAATAATGCCTTAGAGTGCCTAGCACAACAAAGCTTTGGCTTAATGTTTCTCGATCTGACCATGCCAGAGCTCGATGGTTTTGAAACCTTAGAGGCGATGCAACAACAGGGCTATCAAACGCCCGTCGTCGTCGTGTCGGGCGATATTCAACCCAAAGCAAAACAGCGAGTCCTTGCCCTAGGAGCCAAGGCATTTATTCAAAAGCCAATTGGCAAAGAAGCGCTCAAACAAACGTTACGAGATTTAAGCGCCTTGATTGGGCTCGACGCCGTTAGTACAGTAGGCCAGGTGCGACAGCCACAACCACTCCCCTCGTTGCGGCGGCGCGACGTTTATATGGAAGTGTCGAATGTCTCGATAGGGCGGGCGGCGGATGCATTGGCAAGGCATTTCGATGTTTTTGTTGAATTGCCGTTGCCGAACGTAAATATTTTCGAGGTCAGTGAACTGCATATGGCCCTGCGTGACTTGGCGGAAAGCAGTAATGTCTCGGGGGTTTGCCAGGGGTTTAGTGGTGAGGGCATTGCGGGTGAAGCCTTAGTGCTACTCAGTGACTCGAGCATTGCTGATCTGAAAAATATGATGAAAGTCCCCGTGGACAGTGAAGAGCTTGAAGAACTGGAATTGTTGATGGACATCTCCAACATTTTAGTCGGTGCTTTTTTAAATGGCCTCGGAGAGCAAGCAGAAGTCCGCTTTTTTCAAAGTCAGCCGGTCTTGTTAGGCCAGCACATTCCGATTGAATCTGTCATCGAATCGACCGCGGGTAACTTTGATAAGACCATGACCTTTGAAGTGAGTTACACCATTGAGGGCACCAGCGTCCGCTGTGATCTACTGTTTATGTTTGTCGATGACTCGTTACCCCTGCTTGACGATAAGCTCGCTTACTTATTGGAG
>JBFGYW010000113.1:0-9846 GCA_041587235.1 Vibrio sp. | reverse complement strand
GGTCGCACCCAACGCCAGTTTCGCCGCTTCTGGAGAGTTGGCCTCTACATTTAATGGGGTGTGATACCAACCGGTAAAGTAGGCCACAGGCTCAGCGACACTCCAAAACATCAAACCGATACCCATACCTGCAGCAAACAACATCGCAAGCCAAGACAACACCGAATAATCGGCCACCGCGTCTTTACCGCCTAAGCGAATTTTGCCAAAGGGAGAAAGGATCATGGCAATGCAGAAAATCACGAAAAGGTTACCGGACCAAATAAAGAGCCAGTCAAAAGAGCCAATGATTTTCCATTTAATCCCATCGAGTACATCCTTGGCAGTTTGTGGTTCGACCAACAAGGTTGCGAGTAAAAAAACAATGATCAGTCCGGCGCTGATGCCGAACACTTGATTGTGGATATCAAAACCCCACTTTTGTACATTATCTTGCCCGACGGTATAGTCGGTATTGTCGATACTGTACTTATCGATATCTTTGGTCATGTTGCCTCTCAGCGTCAATATAGTTAGAGCTACAAGAGTTCCATTAAACTACTTTCTAAGTTTTTTATCGCAAAAAAACTTTGTACTCATAACAATAGAAACTCCCATTAACTGAGTAAAGTGTAACATACATCACAAATATTGCTATATTCGATCGTAACCATAGGCAAATCTTCGCCATAATTTTAACAAAACCGTCAAAAAGTCTAATGCGCCCAATTTCTATAGTTTGTACTCAAATCATATGACTATGAAACATTTATAGCGACAGGTGAAAATCATGAGAAATTATGTTAAGATTACATTTGTTTCGTAAACACAATTTTATGCAGGTATCCCCTTTTCATTGCCTTTGATTTGGGGTAGTTTGCGCCTTTAATTTATTGACAATGCAAATGGTAAACACTTTGGAAAAGCATGAAGAAGTCTTGATCTCAATCCGCCAAATTATCCGAGCGATTGATCTGCATTCAAAAAAACTGAGTAAAGAATCAGGTTTGACTGGACCGCAATTAATATTGATGCGAGCGATCGTTGAACTGGGTGACGTCACCATCAAGCAACTTTCCAATCATACCAATATGAGTCAAGCGACGGCCACGACCATTCTAGACCGCCTTGAGCGCAATGGTTATGTGGATCGCATTCGCAGTGTTACCGATAAACGCAAAGTGCATGCCGTGTTAACTGATGCCGGTCGTGAGGTGTTTAACAATGCGCCTAAGCCATTACAAGAGCACTTTATTCACCGCTTCCAAAAGTTAGATGAGTGGGAGCAAACTTTGCTGCTATCGTCGGTTCAACGCATCTCAACCATGATGAATGCAGAAGACTATGACGTGGCACCTATGCTCGAAATTGGCAGTATTACCCAATAACTCGATTCTGTAATATCTCAGTTTTGTTAAGCCGATAAGCAGCTCTTTACTAAGACAGCCCATTGTCTTAACGATGATTGGCAGAACGCACGATTGTCTAAGTCGAACTTTAGCGCAACCGATCATGACTACAAGGCTGTAGGTAAGGATCCCGTCCCATTGATTGAATATAAAAAGCCCCTAAGCGGTTAAGCTTAGGGGCTTTTTTTGCCCTGTTCTGTACTGTCATCACAAAAAAAACGGCAGCGACACTAAGGCGCTGCCGTTTGATCACCTATGATTAACGCGTGCGCGGATCGTTTACTTGAGCTTGTAAATCACTTTGTTACCAGATAAAGCCACGCGCTCGACTTTTTGCTCTTCAAGCAATTTCTTTAATGCGCCGGTTGCCCATGACGCCGCTTTCGTGTCTTCTTGTCCGGCGGCCAAACCGATACCTTTCGGATTAATCCCTTCAGCATGGGCGGCAACAATATCGAGTACTTGTTGCTGTTTGGGTGTCAAAGAGCTCGACGGTAATTTCACCACGCTATCGGCTTGTTTTTTGACAGACTCGACCACTTTGGCCTTCACTTGTGGTGCTGTCTTGGTTATTTGTGATGTGATAACCTGAAGTCGTTTATTTAGCTTAGTTTGCACTTTACGTTTATGCGCAAGTCTCATGGATAATTCCCCAAAATGCTGCCAGAAGCAGGGTTCAAAAATTGAAAGCGGGTTTTATACCAAAAATCCTTTTCTTTTTGTAGCTTTTCCCACTTTGAGACGTAAAACAAGCATAAATAATGACAATTTCGGCCACTGCTGCTGATAATTTCATCAAGGTGGCGACAAAATTAAACCATGAATAACAGACAACAATAGAGGGCGTCATGTCACTAACCCACTTACCCACGCTGCACTTACGCGCGCATGAATTTGTCTGGTTACAACGCCATCAACGCGTGCTCCTCGCGCTCATCACCTTAGTGTTTTCGCTTTGGATCATGACTGCGCCCACCGCAGGTCACGCCCTGCTCGCCGCTCTGACCTGTGGTGGCTTTTTGATGAGTTCTTGGTACCTTTATCGCCGCTCACAAGTGGGCTACACCCTAACCACCACGCACTTTCAGCAGCACTTATTTAAAGGCGGTTGGTCATTGCAATGGCACAACATACAGCGTTTTGGCCAATGTGTGTATCGCGACCGCGATGGCTGGACTCACCCACTCCCTTGGATTGGCTTTAAATTGACTGACTACGATGCATTTATCGATGCGGTTTGCCCGCGCATTGGCTCGGAAATGCTGATCAATCAACGCGGCTTATTGTACCTTGCACTCAGGGGTAACCTCGACCCTCAAATTGAAGATAAACTCTTCGACACCCGCCGCTTTACCAGTGAGTCTGGTCGTCAATATCGTGGGCTACAAGCGATGTTAGCCCAGAGGATGCGCCATCAAAGAGCGTGTTACGGCTATGATGTTTTTATCTCAACCGCCGACCTCGACCGAGACATCGACAGCTTCATCGGTTTATTGAGACGCTATAAAGCAGCCGCTGTGGCGTATGAGACCAATCGCGCTTCTTAAATCGCTTGATTTATCGCACTATTTCAATCGAAATAGTGCGCGGTAAAACAAATAGCCCATCGATAGTCGCCAATCCGTTATCCGCGACTGGCCAGCACCCGGTCTGCAACATAGGCATTGCTCTGTCGCTCAGTTGCAAAATCGGATTCTGGGCCGTGACCAGCCACAAAGTGAATGTCCTCACCCAATGGCCATAGCTTAGTGACCACCGAATTGATCAAATCCGTCATACTGCCTTGAGGGAAATCGGTCCGCCCAACACTGCCGTTAAACAACACATCGCCTACCAAGGCTAACTTTGACTCAGCTTGAAAAAAAATGATATGCCCTGGGGTGTGGCCTGGGGTGTGATAAACCGCTAATTCACACTCACCAACCATAACGCGATCGCCTTCTTCTAACCACTGCTCAGGCAAAAAGGAACGCGTTTCTGGAAAGCCAAACATCTGGCATTGCTGCTCAATACTTTGCAACCAAAACTCATCCGCGCGATGTGGGCCAATGATAGGCACATTATCAAGCTTAGCCTGCAGCGCTTTTGCCCCGCCCACATGATCTAAATGTCCGTGAGTAAGCAAAATCTGCGTCACTTTGACATCGAGCTTTTGCAAGCTGGCGATCAAAATTTCAACGTCACCACCTGGATCAACCACGGCGGCTTGGCGGGTCTTCTCACACCAAATGATTGAGCAATTTTGTTGAAACGGGGTCACAGGGACGACTTGATAAGCTAAAGACATGAATGGCACTTCCTAATCTTGTGAATAAAAAAACAGTGTAACACAACGGTGTCACCGGCCTCACCTTTACCAATCACTCTTCTTTATTGATAAAGAAATGTATAGCTAAAAGCGCTTGTCGATGAAAAAGTGGGGCGATGACAATGCTTTGTCAATGAGACGAGAGGAAGATAGGGGCTCACTACAGCACTGAGAGCAAACAACCTAAAGCGCTAGGGGCACGTGCAACCCTTCCATCGTACGCCATTGCCTGACAAGGTCGCCATTAACCTTGACGGATCCTTTGCCAGTGATTGTCCCACAATACATTGGAGCGATAGCGCGATAAACTGGCCGCGCGCTGATGAATAACTTCACCACTGCCCGAGCTCAAGTAAAAGCCCTCGTCAGTCGACACAACGCCGGAGGCATCGGCAAGTGAATGTAAACTCACCAGCTCAAGGGTATGTTTATCCCATACTCCGTAACAGTTTCCCGGCGGAGAGGTGGCAAGAATATGCTGTTCATCAGCAGCAATACTGGCAATGTAGTGGTTAAAACGCGCCCACTGATCGGCTCTTGCCTTGAGTGAGGTTAAGCGGTGTCCACTTTTGTGGATCGCAATCAAGGCGGGATAATCGTCTGGAGTGCCGCGATACTGCTGCCCACATAACACCGCGCCTTGGCCATCTTGAGCGAGATGACGAATACTCAATTTGCTATCGAGAAGTCTTTGCTGGTCGAGCAGAGTCCCTTCACTGGACAAATAACACAAACTCGGCGACATAGAGTCTAAATTGAGCGGTTCGCGTCCTTGAGTGTGAACCCCCCCGACGCCGACCACTAAGCGGCCGTCCTCGAGTTGAATGATCTCGTGCGGGCCAATGCCAAAACCGCTAAACTCGGCGACTTTGCGATAGCCTTGCTCAACCGAGTACACGCCAATAATCCCTTGACTGGTGTCCTTAACGCCTTCGGTGACATAAAGCCACTGCTGATCAGCGGAATAAACACCGTGGCCGTAATAATAACGTTTGCTACTGGCGGGCAGCATTTTGATCGGTTTTCCGCTGCGATAATCCAGTACTAGCATAAAATCCCCTGGCCGACGGGCAAAGACCGTCGCGTGACCATTGGCAGCACTGGCCACGCCATGCCCCCGCGCCGGTAAGTCGAGCCGGTGAATAGGAATGCCCTCGCGATCGGCAACAATCGCTTGATAACCGCTACGCCCTTTTAACGCACAACCGATTAAACTTGGCTGTCGCGCGCCAATTTGAGCACAAGCGGGAATAAAAGGCAGTGAAGTTAAGGCCAGTGCGCGCTTTAGCAACTGGCGTCTTTGCCTATCAATCGCCATCGGTTGCATTAAACCCCACGATAACGCCCAGTGCCACTGCTGCCTCATCGTGTAACAAATAGTGCAACTGCTCTAATTTGTTTTTTTGCGACAGCAGGGTACGGTACCCTTCACGGCTACCGATATCGGAAAAGATTTCAAGATCGTCTGGCCAAGTTTGCTCGATCAGTTGAAACTCATTGATGATATTATCGGCGATCGCTGAATGCCCTTCAGCGCGCAACGCCCGATCTAAGCCTTGACCATTGGCCAGATACAATTGCGACAAAGCACGGACATTGGCTTTGATGTTGTCCATCGACTGCCCCGAGCGCCAAGACTCGGCAAAATAAGGCCTTGGCTTGCCGATGTCAGCTAAAGGACGCGTCAACTTGCGCAAGCTAAACTCGAGTTGATTGCTCAGTAAAGCCACGTATTCATTGCGCCAGGTTTTGCCATCGAGTTGTTGCCACGGATTGTGTTGCCAGGCACTTTCTATCGCTTGACTTTGCACCACTAGGTTGTCGCTGATGACTTCCCCTAAGTGGCACGCACCGGGGTTATCCATCGGTGAAGATGAATCGAAAAGCAACCATTCAAGTGCCCCGATCCCTTGGGTTGCCACACTGCCAGCGCCAATTTGTGCCACCGTCACCGGCTCGGTTTGGTGCAATAACATCGCCATTTGACGCCCGGTGGTATTTTTCTTGTCCGGCCAAAATTGGATCTGCCAACTCTTCTCTATCGCTTGTGCTGGGCCGCGTTGTTGCCCCTGTAACGCCATCCACGCAAGACTGGTTTTTCGCCACTGTGTGCGGACGTCATCAAGCGAAACAGACGTTTGACAGAGCTCGGAAAAACGCTGATGCAGCGCCTTGGACTCGAGTACCAAGTGATGGGAAAACTCGGCTTCAATTTGATACACCGATTGGCTTTGGTGCTGGGTCTGCTCATACACGGCGCCTGTCGCTGAATGAGTCTGTCCCGTACTTTGGCACCCGACCAACAGGCCACTGGTCATCAGGGTCGATAATAAAAAAATCTTGTTCACTGCCATCCCTTAGTGTGTCGTCGTTAACACCTTGTCTGTGGTTTAAAAAATGTGTGTTGTCGATGAGCGGCTAAGCCAATACCAATCTAACTCAATCGCTGATCACCCTAGCGGGTTAAAAAATTGCTAACATAGTTAATAAAATCACTTGGAGAATAACTTTTTGATTCCTACCTTTATAAGCGAAGCAGTGGCCTTGACCTCAAACTTTTTTGCGGTGCTATCGGCTATTTCCTGCACTATAGATTGCTCTCACCGGTTTAGCTCGAGCTAACTTGGTGGCCAAACTGTAATAAATAGCCTTCCTTTATAACGATTCTTTATAGCGATTGCAGAAAAGCCAACAAAGCGGCACGCTGCTGCTCGTTGAGCGTTAATACCCGCTGCTTAATCGCCTCTGCCTCGCCGCCATGCCATAAAATGGCCTCGAGTAAATTGCGCGCTCGGCCATCGTGCAGATACTGACTATGACCGCTGATTTGCTCTGTGTAACCGATCCCCCACAAAGGTGGAGTACGCCATTCTCGGCCATTGGCGGTAAATTCGGGCCGATGGTCGGCAAGCCCCTCGCCCATATCGTGTAGCAAAAGATCGCTATATGGCCAGATCACTTGCTCAGACAAGGCCGGCGTCTTTGGCCTCACCCCGGTTTTCATCACAGGTTGATGACAACGGCCGCAGCCAAGTTCAGTAAAGAGTTGCTCGCCTTGTTGCGCCAACGGATCGTCGAGGCCCCGCCTGGCCGGTACCGCGAGATGACGGGTGTAAAACTCAACAAAATTGAGCACTCGTTCACTCACTTCAGGACTGCCACCGTCGGGAAGTTGCTGACAAAGAGTCTGGCTTGGCTGACAACTTGGCTTGGGAAACACATGACTCGTCAGGCCTAAGTCTTCGCTAAACGCCGAGGCATTTTGCTGCATTAAATTCGGTTGCCCGGCTTTCCACCCAAAACGTCCAATCGCCAATTGTTGTGTTTGGCGGTCCCATACCCAATTCACTCGACCCGAGATGCCATCTTGGTCTTGATCATTGGGGTCTTCTGCAGCCAGCAAGGTGGCATCATCGATACTTTCCAATAGCCCCAAGCCTATCATAGGCGGAGCGATGCGCGCAGACATTTGTACTGTGGGCGAGAGTTCGCCATAAGCAAGCTCAAATAAACGGATACTGGGCTTTCTTAATGTTACCGTGTAACCGTCGGCAAAGCGCAGCTCATGGTAGCGATACTCGATTGCAACTTTGGCTTCGGGCTGTTGACCTGGTAGAGCAAAGTCTTGTAATTGCGTGCCGTAATTAGGCTCGCCAATCACCCCTTGTTGCTGTAATAAAACCTGCTGCTCTGGGCCGCTTGCAGGCACGCTCAAGCGAATTAACATCGACACCGCATTGTCTTGTGGCGATTGCGGTGGGTGGCCGCGCCCATCGCGAATGTGGCAGTTTTCACAGCCGTTGGTATTAAACAAGGGCCCCAGACCGTCGCGAGCGTCTGTGGTCGAGGGCGCTTGTACCCAGGGGTTGCGAAAAAAACTGTTGCCAACACTAAAATCGAGTCGCTTGGATAACGGCAAATTGGCCGCGGGCAAAGAAAACGCGTGATCGCCTACCGGTGTAACTGTACCTTGCCCACCGGACAAACGCACATCGAGCTGAGTATTGTCTTTGGGTTGAGCCTTGTCATTGAACTGAGTACGGGTATTGGGCTGGGCATTCGCATTGAACTGAGACCGATCATCGAGTTCTGTGCTGTGGTCAAGCTTAGAACCGAGATCGAGGTTGTCAGATTGCGCTGCCGGCAGTTGACGGAGCGCCTCTGTCGATGAGACAGTTGGTGTCGCGGGGGCAGCCTGTGCGCTTGCCGAAAACAAAGCCATCAGCCCAGGTAAAACTCTTAACAGCGCAAGTGGCATTAGTCGTCGCGTCCATTTCATAGCGTAAAAAAGGGCTCACCAGAGCCCATTGTATTCATTGAATTCATCGAGCCCCTCACCGTGTATAACCGGTGAGGGTAATCGCGTCAATTAAAACTCGTGATCAGCGGTATCTGGATTAAGGTTATCAATGCCAATAATAGCCGAAACATCTTCAATTACAGCGGTCTGTGCCACTAGCGCATTGATCGATTGATTCACTAGAGCATTGCCTTGCTCATTGCCTGGGGCAATCAGCTGATCAAAATACTGATTATTTTGCGCCGATTCAACCAAAGTATGGACTTGAGCACGCGTGGTATCAAACTGCTGCTGAATGCGGGTTGCCGCTTGAGCGTCTTGCTGTTTGACCAAATCGTGTAAGCTCGGCCCTGTCACTAGTTCGCCATTGACGCGCAAGTAACTGCCGGTAAAGACATTGTAAACGCCTTGCTCATTATAATAATGGGAGTTGTGCGTATTGTCTGAGAAACAATCGTGTTCATCTTCCGTTGAGTGGGCTTCTAATGCCACTTTCATTCGCTCACCGGCTAACTCACCAAGCGACAAAGAGCCCATGCCAAACAGCATTTTGCGCAGACCGTTTTGTGCCGATTCACTCAGCAACAGTTGACGGTAGTTGTCTTTATTACCCGCAGCCCACTGCTTTTCCATCCAAGCCAAATCATCGACCAGTAATTGAGTAACCGACTGTAAGTATTGTGCGCGGCGATCACAATTGCCATGGGTACAGCCTTCGCCTTGCACATAATCGGTATATGGTCGCTCACCTGCACCGGCAGACGTGCCGTTGAGATCCTGTCCCCACAACAAAAATTCAATCGCGTGATAACCAGACGCGACATTGGCCTCTGAGCCGCCGAGTTCGTTAAGACTAGCAATTAACTCACTGCTGATGGTTTGAGTATCTAGGGTGGTGTTACCGACTTTTATTTCGGTATTGGCAATGATATTGGCTTTAGCACCCGCGTTGCCGAGTTCGTATTGGTAATCATCAGCGACGTAATCAATCAGGCCTTCATCCAGTGGCCAAGCATTGAGCTGCCCTTCCCAATCATCAACAATGGCATTGCCAAAGCGAAAGACTTCAGATTGCTGGTAAGGAACACGCGCGGCGAGCCAAGCCTGCTTCGCCGCTTCGAGTGTACTCTCACTTGGAGAAGCAACAAATTGATCTACTTTTTCTTGTAGTTCTTTTGCTGTCAAGTATGAGTCAGCAAACACCGCGTGTGCTACTTTAGTATATTGCTCAACCACTTGCTGTTGAGTCACATCCGCAGCTTGTAGGTTCGCACTGGCCACGCCAAGTGAAGCGATGATGGTTAGTGCCACTTTATTTGATAAGTTCATTCCTTGCCCTTATTAGTATTCACAATGATAAGTATTCTCAATGTTATTAAGTATAATATAAGCAATAAGAATAGCGCTACTGATAACTGGCAATAATCGACGAGCAAAAACAAAAAAACCTCACAAATGTGAGGTTTAACAATGGAACGTCCCTAACGATGCACGAATCCGTTAGACTTCCAATTGATGGCCGTGATCGGCTTTGGCCTTGAGGTAACCTTCGTTGCCATCTTTGATATGAGCTGAAGTGTGGATAACCTCTTCAATGCCTATACCAAAATCCTTTAAATCATTGATTTTTTTAGGGTTATTAGTAACCAATTGAACTTTATCAATACCTAGGGCTTCTAGCATCTGCGCCGCTTCGGTAAAGTCTCTCAAATCATCGGCAAAACCGAGTTTGTTGTTGGCTTCATAGGTGTTTAGCCCTTGGCTTTGCAAATGGTATGCATCAATTTTGTTGTAAAGGCCAATGCCGCGTCCCTCTTGGCGCAAATAAAGAATAATGCCACCCGTTTGCC
>JBFGYW010000112.1:0-9866 GCA_041587235.1 Vibrio sp. | reverse complement strand
TTTATTTTTGTTAATGAATCTATAGACATCACAAAAATCACTATCACTCAACTAAAAACTTGACAATGACACACACGATCCGTTCTGTTCGATAAACAAAATGTGAACCATGTAATTAATTTGTAACCTTGATATCATCAGCTTGTTGATTGATGTTGATCTATTTATTAGCTGGGTGATTGTATTGATTATTTACGTAAAATGGCGAGGAAAGATCAGAGGGACAACACCGACAAACTCGGCAAACGCGAAGGGAAAGAGACTCAGTTTTAACCGGGGTGACCACTCAGGCTCTGGCCATTTTAATCCACCTGACTCGCAGAACCGAAACAACCCACAGCTCCTAGCGGCAACTGACGGTCTTAAAACACCGCGTTTTTTATTGTCCCGTTAGCTCCCCAGCCCATAAACTTGTTAACTCTTCAATAAGCTGAAAGTGAGCGGACACTTCGATGCGACTGGCAATATCGGGTAAGGCGTGCAGTACGGCTTGGCTCGGACGAGTAATCAACTCTTCAACCAAGACAGGTTGACTAGGGTCAATGGGGCACAATAAACATAAGTCGAACTCATACAAACGACCGATTAAAGCGTTATCAGGTAAGTATTCTCTCATCACTGTCGCCAGTAAAGATAATGCCTGGCTTTGCTCAAAGTGGTTAAGTCGCTCAAAACCAAAACAGCGCCAGTGGATTGAAGCCATGGGTAAGTGATTAGCTTGATTATTGCGCAATAGCTGTTTGGCATACCTTTTAAACGCCGTTTGATTTAAAAACCCCGTATCCAGATCGTGAGTGACTTTTTGCGACCATTGAATTTCATCAACCAAAATATCTGCCAAATCGGTCAAGCGGGCAATTTGGCCCTCATCGAGCACCTGTGCCTGGGTATGAATAACACATAAGGTGCCAATATTGTGGCCACTGTTCATTGTCAACGGAATACCGGCGTAAAATCGAATATGGGGCTCCCCTGTGACGAGTGGATTGTCAGCAAAACGAACATCCTGCTTGGCATCTTCCACAATCAGTGGCTCATTGGATTGAATCGTATGGCCACAAAAAGACACCTCTCGCGACGTTTGATTGACTTCTAAACCCACTTTGGCTTTAAACCACTGACGGTCTTTATCTATCAAACTCACTAGACCAATTGGACAACCGGTAATATGAGTTGCCAGTTCAACCACTCGCTGAAATCGGTGATCGCTATGGCTATCTAATAAGTCGAGCTGATAAAGCGCCATTAAACGAGACACTTCATTTTCGGTAGCGATCGGTCTTTGCATTTTCTCTTCCCCTAGACAAAATACCACTGAACAATCCAGTGACCCTTTAACTGTAGCGACAAACGGGTAACTTAGGCAGGAGCGAAACCACAAATAATGACAAATGAGTCAGTAGTCACACTTTTTTTGGCAACCACGATCGTAACCTATCCTGTTATCGAGATGGCGCACAGACCAAAAGCGACACTTAGCGAATCAAATAGACGGTGATTGACGAAGCTTTCGATAACCGATCGGAGTCAGGTTCGTTTTATTTTTAAATAATCGACAAAATGACTGAGGGTGCTCAAACCCCAGCTGATAAGCGATGGCATACACCGATAAGTCTGTCGTACTGAGCAAGTTTTTTGCTCGCTCAATCAAACGTTGATGAATATGCTGCTGAGTACTTAACCCAGTGAGCTCTCGTAACATATCACTTAAATAATTCGCCGATAAATTCATCCGTTGAGAAATCTCTTGTACCGTTGGCACACCACTGTGCTCAAGGTTTTCATTAAAATAGCAATCCAGAAGCGTTTCAAAACGCAGTAAGTAGTCATTTCCCTGTGGCTGGCGAGTGGCAAACTGCCGATGATAAAAACGGTTTGAGTAATGAAGTAATAAACCAAGCTGGCTGATAATCACATTTTGAGTGAACGCATCGTGAATCGTTTCACACTCACAAAGGATCTGCTCAAAAATAGCATAGATCGATTGCAGCTCACCGCGACTAAGGTGAAGCGCCTCATTTACCGAATATGAAAAAAAATTATAATGGGTAATTTGCGTTGCAAGCGGGTACCCCGACAGATAGTCAGGATGAAAAACAAGCCACCGACCGGTCATGTTCTCGAGCGTTACTTGCTCTAAAGCAAACACCTGACTGGGCTCTAAAAATGCCAATGTGCCATGGTTAAAATCGTAGGTCTTTTGACCATAGAGAATACGACTGTCTGCACTCACGCCCTCTTCGAGAACGATGACATAAAATGGCAATGAAAACTTAACCTTACTCATGTCCATTGTCGACTTTACGCGTTTGACGTCGATAAGTGCAATGTGCGCATGAGCAGGCTTTGGCAATCCGCATAAATCGCACAGAGAGGCTAATGAATCGATGTTGACCAGTTGTCGTGTTTTCATGTCATGACCATGCGAAGGCAGTATTCTTCTCTACCGTTAAAAATAAAATACACAATAATTTCGATTACGTGGTGAAAGTCAGATAACTTCTCTGTGTTTTGCGATCAGCGACTCTTTTCCCAGATTAAAAACTCACTTAATTGCATCGGTTTGGCGTACAGATAACCCTGCAAAAGATGGCAGCCCATATTGCAAAGGCAACTGGCTTGTTTTTCTGTTTCGACGCCTTCCGCAACCAAACTTAAATTAAAACTTTTCGCTAACTGAAACAGGCTTAATACCATTTTGTAATCATTGAGATTGGTCAGAAAATTCTCGATAAAGCAGCGATCTATTTTAATTTCACTGACCGGCAAAACACGCAACTGATTGAGTGTAGAGTGCCCTGTACCAAAATCATCCAGCGAAAATTGCACACCCAGTGTTAAGCACTGGATAATATTTTGTTTAATGGCTTGATCATCGCGTTGGCCTTGCTCTGTGATCTCTATTTTTAAGCGTGTCAGGTCCGCTTTTGGGTAGCGTTCAATAAGAGCGATAAACCGAGAGAAAAAAGCGGGGTGTTGAAGGTGATAAGGAAAGAGGTTAATACTCAGTGACCAGGCGCTATCTGACGTGCTCAATAACAGCAGGGCCTGTTCTATCACCCACTCACCTATCTCTAAAGCCAAGAAAGTCTCTTGGATTAACGGTAAAAACGCCTCAGGGCTTAACAAGCCCTCTGATGGATGCTGCCAACGTATCAACGCTTCCACCCCGGCCAGTACTTGTGTTTTTGCTTCTATTTGCGGTTGAAAATAAAGACAAAATTGAGACAACGCTATCCCCTGCTTAATCTCGAGCCTTCGTTCCTGCTCAAACAAATCTCGCTTTACTTGCTCAGGATCGTAGAGCTTAACCTGACCAACCCGCTTGGAGGTTACCATGTGGATGGCACAAATGGCTTGATACATCAGTGGGTTATAACTGGGATAAGGATGCTGGCATTCTTGGGTGATCACCGCACCACAATTGAACGCAAGGCTGACTTCATCATTAAATCGCGGAGGTAACGCTTTTTCTTGCAGCTGAAAGAGTTGTTGTTCGCCGTTTTTAGCACTGACTGCCGAAAAGACCACCACGAACACATCGCTACTCAACCGGCCGACAATACTGTGATTGGGGGCAGCCTCTTGCAGTATGTCCGTGATCGCCAGTAAAACTTTCTTTTTGTTGGCCGGTTTTTTTAACGTTTCATCGAGTAACAAATCTAAATTCTGCACCTCAATGGCGATATTCACTAACCAAAACTCTTGCCCAAGAGATAGGTTGCAGTAGTCTTTAATTAACTGCTTAAGGTGTTCGCCTCTTGGCAATTGAGTATCGGGGTCAATGTGCTGCTGGTATTGCAATTGATGTTGGTAAAGCCGCTCCTTTTCATAAAACCTTCGATGCTCAATACAACGGCGATAGGCAAGAAAGACCAATAAAACTGGCGCGCATAGCAGTGTTAATACCAATTCATCTAATTGGTAACTTTCATGATAGTTGAGAAAAGTCGTCAAACGCTCAAAAGCGTCTAAATAGGTAAACACAACGTACAAAGAAGAGAGAATCAGTAAACCGACACCACTTTCTATCGCGATCCGAGTGAGCCCAAGCGAGCGATTAAAAAAACGTAAGATGGCGTTCATGGTTTGTCTTTGAGCCCGATGTATAGCCCTTTCATGCCCTTGTCCTTGGTCACTAACGCCATCGTGTGTTAGATAAAATGATTGATGATGGAGTTATGGAAAGTATTGATATTTTAATAGAATATGAAAATGGTTCTCTTTGAACAATAACCGTTCTACTGTAAAGGTTAACCAAAACCCTGATTGTGAAGACCGGCGTCACAGTCCGTGCCGGCGGTGTCTCGCTGAGACATTTAAAAGCCACGATGACTAAAAGAAGTTGTGATACCGCACTTTGAGAGAGAGTACTGAGAATTCCTCTTTCCCCTAGGCATTTTATGGAAATCCGATATACTCATCCCGACACCTATTAATGCCATCATCACAGGACCGCTATGACAACGTCTTCATCAAATGCTTCACGAATAGCACACCTAAGTCGATCAAAGGCCGCTTGGTTGCTGGCCTTCATTTTTCTCATTTCATTAAATTTACGAGGGCCGGTAACCGGTGTACCGCCACTGCTGGAACGAATCAGTGATACTCTTCAGCTGAACAGTTCCCAAACCGGCCTCATCACCAGTTTGCCTTTATTTGCTTTCGCGTTATTTGCTCCTGTTGCGTCTTGGTTAACGCGTTACTTTTCGCTAGAGCGAATCTTGACTATGGGCGCGTTGTTGATTGCCATTGGTATGTTGGTACGCTCGTGGGGAAATTTATCAACCTTGTACCTCGGTGCCATCCTAATCGGCATCGGAGTCGCAATTGGCAATGTGTTGTTACCGAGTTTACTCAAACGTGAGTTCGCCAATAAAGTGGTTCAACTGACTTCAATCTACGTGCTGATGATGAGTATTGGCGGCTTTGTGATGGCCAGTATGGCGGTGCCAATCGATAACTGGGCGCAATCGAGAAATACCGAGATGGGGCTAAGCAGTTGGAGTTTCTCATTGCTCTGTCAATGTGCCTTTATCCTTTTACCCTTACTGATCGGTTTTTCAGGGTTATTGCCCAATCACACCCGCTCAAACACCAATGCGCAAACCGTTAACGTATGGCGTTCGCTCGAAGCCTGGCAAGTGGGCAGTTTTTTAGCGCTTAACTCCTTGTTCAATTACAGCGTACTTGCTTGGGTACCCGCTATCTTGGTTGATTACGGTTACACCGATACCACTGCTGGTTTGTACCAAGGTTATATGCAGCTCGCTGGCGCCTTACCCTCTTTACTTCTGGCTCCTTTTATCCGCCGTTTAGGCAGCCATCGTCGCCTTTGTATGATCGCAACAAGCTTGGGCGTCGTCAGTATTTTAGGGTGGCTTTATTTGCCAAATTGGTCTGGTATGTGGGCTTTTGTATTCGGGTTTGGCGTCAGTATGAGTTATATACTTGGGCTGTCTTTTGTCAGCCTAAGGGCAAACAGTGCACGCCATGCTGCTGCACTATCGGGAATGTCGCAATTTTTGGGTTACACATTGGCCGCGATTGGCCCTGTGGTTATTGGGTCGCTACACGATTGGTCTTCATCTTGGCAGCTGCCTTTATATCTGTTTGTTGCCATGGGATTACTGTGTTGTATCTCGGGTTGGTTAGCAAGCCCAAAACAACAGGATTAGCAACATCTAGATTGACCTCGTGGTGATTAGAACGAAATTGTCACACGGAGAATGACCTTATCTCCCTAGCAAATTCATATGGTGATAGAATGCCACTAAAGCATTCAACACGGTAATAACTCCTGTGACAATATCCAACACAATTGAAAAATTTAACGACCCCAAACACTATGACCGCTACCACGCTCACGTTTACTACGATGCCGACAGCACAGAGCACGCCCGAGCGTTATGTGATACAGCGGTAAAAAAGTTTGACTTACACGCGGGGAATTTTCATCTCAAGTTAGTGGGCCCTCACCCATGCTGGAGCTGCCAATTGACGGTAATGGGTGAACAGTTTGAGAGCGTCATTCCTTGGCTAGATGAGAATCGACAAGGCTTGACGATTATGATTCATGCCGTCACGGGTGACAATATCAAGGACCATACCGACCTCGTTGCTTGGTTGGGTAAACCAGTGCCTCTCAACTTGGCTTTCTTTGATACGTTAAACAAGAAATAAACGAGCTATTGACATTAAGTAAGCACTAACTTTTTACGACCACTTTCGAGTCTGTTTCACCATTAGCGATCTCAACCGCTAATGGTGATAGGCAAAGCGTTTACCACCTTGCTCGATAATCTCAATTTCTGACTGATATAATTCCGATAACGCGCAAGACGTTGCCACTTGTGACGTTGGGCCTGCAAAGGCAAGCTTGCCCTCTTTAATCGCGACAAAGTGATCGGCATTCGCCAAAGCGTAATTTAAGTCGTGAATAACGATAACAATACTTTTGCCTTCTTGGTCGGCCAGCCTTCTCAATTGACGCATTAATGACCTTGCATGGTGAATATCAAGGTTGTTCAGCGGCTCATCAAGTAAAAGCCAATCGGTGTCTTGCGCATAAGCCATGGCGACAAACGCACGTTGCTTTTGGCCACCGGATATTTCATCGAGATAACGCGCTGCAAGTTCGTTCAAATCAAACAAGCTCATCGCTTGCTGAACGGCATTACGGTCTTTCTCTGTCGGTCGGCCTTGATGATGTGGCCAACGCCCAAACGTCACCAAATCTTCCACTGTTAAGCGACTCGATACGCCGCTTTCCTGCGCAACGACCGCCATTTTCAACGCCATGTCTTGATGTTTAATCTCACTGATCTCAGTGCCATCGAGCTTAATTGAACCTTGTTGGCGCTTCGTTTGCCGAGCCAAAATATGCAGTAAGGTCGACTTGCCCGCCCCATTCGGGCCAATTAAGGCGGTTACTTTGCCTTTTGGCAGCCTAAGACTCACCTTGTCTAAAATGACGTTACCGCCAATAGTGTGCGTAAGTTTATCGATAGAAATCATTGAATTTTTCCTCTTGCCAACAGCAATAAAAACAGCACACCGCCTATAAACTCAATCACAACTCCTAACGTCGACTGTTGTGATAAAACGCGCTCAAACAAAGCCTGCCCTAGCAAAAGAACCAACGCGGAAATCATCGCAGACGCCGGCAGTAATAAGGCGTGACGATGGGTTTTCATCAGGCTGTGCGTCAAAGCAGACACAAGCAGCCCCAAGAAAGTGATCGGCCCGACCAAGGCGGTAGACACCGACACCAGTAACGCGATTACGCACAGGGTGGCAAACTGTAAGCGATCGTAATTAACGCCCAAAGATTGCACCGCATTTCGCCCTAGCAACATGAGATCCAACAGCGAACAACAGCGCCACAGCCAAAGAATAACCCCGAACAGTAGCACAGTGGCAAGCCCTAATTGTAGGCGATCAATACTGCCAAAATCGGCAAACATGACACTTTGCAAAATGGCAAACTCAGAAGGGTCTATCAGGCGCTGAATGAAAGTCGAAAAGGAACGAAAAGCCAGTGAAAAGATCACCCCAACGAGAATCATCAATTGAATATCATGGCGAGTCTTTTTGAGTACCACAGTAAACAAGATCACCGACGCCACCAGCATGGCAAGGGTATTGAGAGTAAATAGCCCAACGTCTGAGAAATGCGCATAACTCAAGCCACTTAGCGCAAAGATGAAGCAAGTTTGTAGCAATAAATACAAGGCATCAAACCCCATAATCGACGGGGTGAGTACTCTGTTATTACTAATGGTTTGAAATAACAGCGTTGCAATTCCCACCGACGCACCGACCACCACCAAGCCACCAAGCTTCACCGCTCTCAGTGACAGAATAAACGCGTAGTGGCTATCAAGCCCCCAAAACAGTAAGCCAGTCACAACCAGCACCAAAGCGAAAGCCAGATAACACAAAGGTTTATTTATCATGCTGTCGACCTTGAAACAGTAACCACAAAAACACGACCGCACCAAGTGCACCAAAAATAGTGCCTGCTGGGATTTCGTAGGGATAGCGCAATACGCGCCCGAGAATATCGGCGACCAGGGTAAATATGGCACCAACACCTGCGACCATAGGCAAGGTTTGGCGTAAGTTATCGCCCATCCACCTCGACACTAAGTTAGGCACGATCAAACCAATAAAGGGTAACATCCCCACGGTCACCACCACCAAACTCGAACAAATCGCCACTGTCGCGACGCCAAGAGCGACAATGGAGTGGTAGTTTAGCCCCAAGCTTTGGCTGGCCTGCTGCCCAAATCCTGCGATAGTAAATTGATCCGCCACCAAATAACTGAGCAAGGCAAAGGCGCCAGCCAACCACAACAACTCATAGCGACCGGCAATCACACCGGAAAACTCACCCGTCATCCAAATGCTGAGGTATTGCAACAATTCCGTTTGAAAAGCAAAATACGTGGCCACGGCGCCCAAGATCCCGCCATAAATCAACCCAACTAATGGGATTAACAAAGGCTGAGAGCGCGGCAAGCGACGAGTGAGGAGCAAAAAAATCATCAACCCCGCCAATGCACAAACGGACGCTAAGGTCATTTTGGCAAGGACTGGCCATTCAGGAAACCAAACGGCCGCAATTAACAAGCCAATCATACTTGCCTCAGTGGTACCGGTAGTGCTTGGCTCAACAAAGCGATTGCGTACCAACAGTTGCATGATCACCCCACAAATGGTCATGCAAACGCCCGTTAATATCACGGCAGCGGTACGCGGCCAACGACTGAGCCACAGTAATTGCTGTGCCTGAGTGGTCGTTGTGAGTAAGTCACCACTACCAATAGTAAGACTCACTGCTGAGAGGATCAGCAGTGAGATAATCATCAAAGGGTAGGCCATTGATCAGTCGCCGTAGGCCGCTATCAGCTCGTCCAAAACGGTGTTCATACCTTGATAAGCCGAACCCGTAACGTAAGCCGGGCCTGGAGTTAGGTAAATGATGTTCCCCGCTTTACCCGCCTTCGTTTGCTTGACCAGCGGGGTATCTAAAGTCACTGCCGCTGCCTGACTTTGACGGCCAATTGCCGCGGCGCGATCCACCACGAGCAGATAATCGGGATCGACCTTAGCTATATATTCAAATGAAATGCTTTCACCGTGACTTTTGGGATCGATATTGGTCATTGCCGGTACTAAACCAACATCACTAAATAGCCAGCCAAAACGAGACTTCAAACCAAATGTCGACAATTTATTGCCATTAGTCATCACAATCAGCGTTTTTCCCTTTCCCTGAACGGCGCTTTGAGCTTGGGTAAGTTTGCTTAAAAAGGCCTGTTTGAGTTGCTCACCACGTTCTTGTGTTGCTGTGATAAGAGCAAAGTTTTCCAAACGAGACAACATTTGCGCAACATAATCACCACTGCTCACGTACATGTCTATCGTCGGCGCAATGGCCGATAGCGGCTTCATCAAACGAGAAGAACCGCCCCCAACGACAATTAAGTCGGGGTTCATCTTAACGATATTTTCGTAATTAGGTTGAGAAGATGTACCGATACTGACGGGATTAGCGACAAAATTATCGATATAGTCCAATTTTAAATTATTGGGTTTTGCTTTAAGTGTTACCCCTAGCGCGTCTAATGTATCTAACGAAAGTAAGTCAAACACCACCATGGTCTCAGGTTTCCCTGCCAAGGTTTGCTCACCCTTTGCCGTGGTAATCGTCATGGTTTGTCCATAAGCAGACAAAGAAACCGTTAGCACAAGTGCCCCAAAAATCGCCTGAAAAGCCTTAAACATACTCTTTCTAACCTTTTTAGCCCTGAAGCTCAGTGCCACTAGACACTTTTTCATTTGCCAATTGAATATTCACT
>JBFGYW010000111.1:0-10033 GCA_041587235.1 Vibrio sp. | reverse complement strand
TGTTTTGTCAGGACACCCATGTTATGCCCTTGGTGTTTTGTCAGGACACCCATGTTATGCCCTTGGTATCGGGACTGGTATCGGGACAGTCATCCTGTCTCAGGACAGTCATATTTTATGAGAAATCTATACCGTAAAGTGAAGTGACAAAGTGGGTGTCCTGAGATGTATTAATATGGGTGTCCAGGTTTTTGGGTAAGTCAGGAGATGGGTGTCCCGTGCTTGTTGGAGATGGGTGTCCCGTGCTTGGTGATTCAGTGGTAATAAAAAAGCCAAGCTCTAATGGAGAGCTTGGCTCAAACTCGTTGAGTGATCAGTTACCTAAACTCGGGTAGTCGGTATAACCAGGTGCACCACCTAAGTAAAATAGCTCTGGTTTGGGTTCATTCAAACTGGCATCGGCTTTAAAGCGCTCGACCAAATCTGGGTTAGCGATAAAGGGCACGCCAAAGGCAACGGTGTCAGCTTGGTTGCCAGCAATGACTTGATTGGCTTCTTCTTTGCTGTAGCCCATATTGGTCATTAAATTGCCTTGGTAAAGCGCTCTCGCTTCTGGGATCACATCGGCTTTTTGCTCGCCTTTAAAGTCGGCGCGCATCACATGCCAGTAAGCTAAGTCGTAGCGGTTTAGCTGCTCTGCTAGGTAGCGAATGAGTCCAACAGGATCGCTGTCTTTCATGTCGTTAAAGCCGTTGAGTGGTGAGGTGCGAAGCCCAACACGACCCGCGCCCCAAACCTCGGTGACGGCATCTAGGATCTCAAATAACAAGCGTGCGCGATTTTCGATTGAACCACCGTATTGGTCTGTGCGTTGGTTCGAGCTTTCACGTAAGAAATTATCGATTAAGTAACCATTGGCACCGTGGACTTCAATACCATCAAATCCCGCCGCTTTTGCGTTGATAGCGCCTTGTTTAAAGGCGGCGACGATTTCTGGGATCTCACTGGTTTCTAGTGCGCGTGGGACAGTGTAGTTTTGCTTGCCCGATGGTGTGTGCACTTGCTCATTTTCGATCGCAATGGCACTGGCGGCAACTGGGGTCGCGCCTTGGTTGAGGTCGGGGTGGCAAGCGCGACCAGCGTGCCAAATTTGCATGACAATTTTACCGCCTTTGGCATGTACGGCATCAGTGACTTTTTTCCACGCGGCAATCTGTTGATCGTTATAAATGCCAGGTTCAGCATAAAAAGCGGAAGTGCCTTCTTTAACCATAGTGCACTCAGTGATCAAAAGGCCGGCACTGGCGCGTTGTGCGTAGTATTCGACCATGAGATCATTGGGCATGTGATCTTCTGGGTTGGCGCGAGCACGAGTTAATGGCGCCATGACCGCACGGTTGCTCAATTCAATTTGACCAAGTGAAATCGGTGAAAATAAATCTAAAGACATGTTTGAACCTCTATCTAATGGAGAAATACACGTTGTCGAATGCGATTGTCACAGCCTATAATCATATTAATAATGAAACAATAGGTGTTTTGGAAAGTGATTGTTCGTGATTTGGCAACAATAGATTTTAGAACCTTAAGTATTTTTGTAACCACTTGTCATCGTCTGAGTTTGACCCAATGCGCATTGGAAATGAACTTGCCTAAATCGAGTGTTAGTAAAGCGATCTCAAAATTAGAGCAACATTTTAACACCACGTTAATCGAGCGTTCGACTCGACGTTTGGTGGTAACAGAAGTTGGGCAAATGGTCCTTGAGCGAACGGAAAATTTACTCGAAGAGTTTCATTCGCTTGGGCATGATGTGCAAAATATGGAACAGCAGATACAAGGCCGTTTGCGTATTTCTGCTCCGCCATCTCTTGATTCTTATCTCTCAGAGCAGATCTTTTTACCTTTTTTAAATCAATGGCCTAAGGTTCAGGTTGCTCTAGAGTCAACAGATGATTTTATCGATCTATTCACTCATAGTATTGATATGGCTATCCGTGTTGGTAAGGTTGTTGATGAGCGTTTGGTGGCTAAAAAACTAGGGTATACGACAAGAGTATTAGCGGCAAGTCCAGCCTATTTATCTCGGTTTGGTATCCCAGAAACGCCACAACAATTGGTGGGGCACAATGGACTTCGCTATCAATCGGCTGCCGATATTGGACCTTGGAGTCTCATCTCTCAACATGAGACTATCAACGTTGAAATGAATAGCAATTTTTCTAGTTCTACTATTGAGGCGGTACTTCGCTCGGCTCTTAATGGCTTGGGTATCGCCAATTTACCATTACAGAATTTAGCCACTGAGCTCGAAAATGGCCGGTTAGTGAGAGTCTTACCCCAATGGCATGCGATCCCTCTACCGATTTATTTGGTGTATCGTCCAGGTGCCAATAAGCCCCGACGGGTTCAAGCGATGATCGACCACATTATTGCACTGCAAGAGCAATTTCAATTTGGACCAAGTCATGGTTTGTGTTGCGGCTCGAATGCTCAGTGTCAGCGCTAACGAATGTCTTTTGGTGAGTCCATTACCACCATCGTCGTGATCTCTCTGACTTGAGGGATCTCCCCTAATACGTTGGAATGAAAGCGCTTATAGGCAATAAGATCTTTAGTTTCAACCCGCAACAAATACTCGGTGCCGCCGGTAATATTGTGGCATTCGGTCACTTCAGGGCAAAACTGGATGTGCTCTTCAAAGGCCAATTGCGCTTTTTTACTGTGATCGGCCAACCCAATTGCGATGTAGGCGATAAACCCTATTGATAGTTTTTGTTTATCAATAATGGCTCGATAGCCTTTGATGATCCCGCTGCGCTCAAGCTCTTGGACACGGCGCAAGGTGGCCGAAGGGGAAAGGCCAACCGCATCGGCTAGCTCTACATTGGATATTCTGCCGTTTAAATCCAACTCGCGCAATATCCTTTCGTCAATACGATCCATATCTTATTTATATTGTGAAAAAGAAGCATTAAGACTCAATAAAAGCACAAACTTGCTTGGCTTTCCAGTTAGCATTTTGTTTTTAGCCATTGATGAGATTTCTTTTATGCTTGAGTCTATTATTCCTTTGATCGTTTTTGCTTTTGTTACGACGGTTACTCCTGGGCCGAATAACCTGATGTTAATGACTTCCGGCGCCAATATCGGTTTTGTGCGCTCTTTACCTCATGTATTTGGGGTGGTGGTGGGATTTGGTCTTATGGTGTTTTTAGTCGGAATGGGCGCAAGTGAGGTCTTTCGTCAGTGGCCTTTTCTGCATCACATTTTGACGTTTGTGTGCTTGGGCTACCTTTTTTATCTCGCTTATCAGATCGCGAACAGTCAGCCTAACCTTAATACTGAGCAATATCGGCCAATGCGTTTTGTTGCGGCAGTGTTGTTTCAATGGGTGAATCCGAAAAGTTGGACCATGGCGTTAACCGCGGTGAGTGTCTATAACCCTTCGGCCAGTTTTCAAGGCTTAATGCTGGTGACGGTGATTTTTATGTTGGTTAATTTTCCGTCTACTACGGTTTGGGTGATGTTGGGTAAGCAGGTGAGTCATTGGCTAACCAAAGAACAGGCTGTGCGTCGTTTTAATGGCTTGATGGCCTTTTTATTAATTGTTTCGACCGTGCCAGCGATGTTTTAGCGGCCGTGCTGTATCAGTGGATGGTCGGGGGGATGTCTAATATACGTGATGGGTGTCCTGAGGTTTTATCCTTAGATATTGGCGTATTTTGACCTATTATTGATAAAGAGGTCATCGAAACGAGGCATTTTTACGTTAAGGTCAACTTATCATCGCCGTGGTAATTCAATCGAATTGGCGATAGAGGCAACAAAAAACCTAAAAATGGAGAAAACGATGCCGATATCACACCGCTTTCATCAACCTAAACGGAAGTTTTACACTGCGTTGATGCTGTGCCCATTGAGCTTGACTGCTTATGCTGAAGAGACGAGTGAGGCAATCCCCGTCGCAACATCATCTGATGAGCCGAGTGAGCATCGCGGTCCCCCGCCAGGGCCGCCACCGAGTGCCGAAGATGAAGCGGTAAGAGCTCGCATGGGGGACACCAGTACCTTAATGGCAACCGTGCCTATCCCTGACGTGGTCAGTCGTTGTGACGGTAAGGATAACTATCAGCGCTTAGTGTGTCTGAGTGATGTATTAAAAGAGACCGCCACCGATGAGCAACTTGCTTTGATCCAACAAGATTACTCTCTCGAAAAAGCGCAGACCTGGAGTAATTTACCCGCAGGTGCCGTGCCCGCCCGACCTGGCATCTTTTTAGGTGAGTTGACGTTAAAGCAGCGCGGTATCGTGAAAGCGATAATGATGCAAGCAAGTGGCGAGGATGAGAATGAAGGCTTTGATGAACTGCTGCAAACTCTCAATGCCGATGATTATATTGGCACTGTCAGTACCGATTACAAAGCGGGTTACTCCTCTTATAATACTAAGTTTGCCTTTTTGGGTGACCCTCGCTCTGATGAGGTTTGGCAGCTTTATTACGGTGGCCATCATCTCGCCTTCACTAATACTTATCAAAACGGCGCAATGATTGGTGCCACTCCATCTTTTCGCGGCATTGAACCCTTTCCGGCTTTTGATATGAACGGGCGAACCAACGTGCCTATGTTACAAGAGCGAGAGGCCTTTGCGGCCTTATTACAGTCGCTCAGTGATAAGCAGCTCAAGCAAGCCAAGTTAGAAGGGACTTATCGGGATATTTTAGCCGGACCACAAGAAGACGACGCGGTCCCTGACCGCCAAGAAGGTTTGTCAGTCTCTCAACTTGATGCCAAGCAAAAACAGTACTTAATCGCCGCAATAAAAACCTACGTTGATGATATTGATCAAGAGGATTCCAAGCGATATATGGACAAATACATTGCCCAACTTGAGCAGACAGTGATTGGCTACAGCGGCACAACCGACGTCAATAGTGAAGATGATTATGTACGTATACACGGCCCAAGTCTTTGGATCGAGTTTTCTCTGCAGTCGAACAAGTCGACCAACAAAGTCGGTATTCACCCGCATTCGGTATGGCGTGATCGCACTGATGATTATGGAGGCCAGCAGTGAGATTGAAGGCATACTCGATACGCGGCTATGCGATTCGTGTTTGGCTTGTGCTCGGCGCATTAATGATGAGTGTCCACAGTTGGGCACATTCATTGCCGGGCAGTCAGCTAGTGCTGTCGCATCAAAAAGAGCAACCCTTGATATTGACACTGCAATTTCCATTGGAAGAGGCGGTCATTGCCAATCCTAAATTGGCGTTGCTCAATGACGAGGCGGTTGGAGAGTTCATATCTCAAAAGGGCAAACACGCATTGGACGAATACCTTGGTCAGCATATGCAATTGCGGCAAGGGAAAAATGCGCTGCCCATGACGATGACCAAAGCCAGTGTTGAAACGGGCTACAATGCTCATGTGGGGGAGTTTAAACAATTAAATATTGACTATGAACTACCTTTAGCACGTGAGCAAGCGTTACCCTTGCTATTGAATTATGATGCTATATTACACCAAATCCGCAGTCATAAGGTGGATGTGTATTGGCAAAACCCTGAGGGGGACAAGCTGAAATTGGCTCACTTTGGTTATCACCTGCAGGATGGAAAACCCAAATCGCACTTATTAACTGCGCCTCAATAGCGATTGGTCATTCGTTTCTAAAGTGTCAAGCCAAGTAAAAACCTGATGACCGTCGGTGGTCAGCAGGTTTTTACACAATTGGCTTAAGTAAGGTAATACTACTCGATTATGGCGTTTTCACGTGATAACTGAGCTCGGTAAAATGCGCTTCGCTTTCACCATTGGTAAATTGGTTATAGACCCCGGCTTTAAAGTAGCTGAGCAGGTGACGCCAATAATCAATGTCTTTTTCTACCATGCGCTGGCCATTGACGTCTATCGACAGTGTTTTGTTACCAACGGTAATGGTGAAATCCGTACCTTTATCGGTAGGCGCAGGCCCGAGGTCGATTTTCGAATAGGCAACATCGGCACGACACATTTCTTTGTCTTTATTTTTCTTACCAAAACTGCCTTTACAGATCACCGCATTGTTTTTGGTGATGGCCCAAAAATGGCCTTTTACCCCTTGATTGTCCTCTTTCCACACCACACGCAATAAGGGGTGAGGGACATTGTGAGTGCCTAAATCATCCAAGCCTTTATTGTGTACCTGTAAGAAGGTGATCTCGTTTTGTTTAGACGTTGAATTGGTCATGCTTTGTTGTGGGTGCATGATTTCGACATTGGCATTGAGAGTATAGAAATGATCGGGTAAATCGGTGCGAAAGTTTTTTTGCACTCTCAGTTCGTTGCGCAAGTGATCATTGGCCATTTTAAATACCAGCGCTTGGCTTTGTTTGTCGACGTAAAAGTTGTCGTTCACGATACCGGTAAAGTCATTATCAAGGCCAAAGTATTCTTTATTGCCTTTTTTGCCATTGGGGTCGGAGATTTGTAACTCAGAAGCGCTGAGAATATTGGCAAATTGAGAGTAATTAGCAGGCTCGCCGAGTTGACCGGATGGGTTAGAAAACTCAACACCAGCATAACTCATTGATGACATGAGCGCTAAGCCAGAAACGACAAGGTTTGATTTTATCATAGTAGGGCCTTTTGTATTATAATAGTTCAAAAGTAGGTGTTTTCTATCACACCTCGTTCTAAGATAAAAATGGCAGGCTAAAAAGTGTGCGTTCATGCACTTTTCATCTCGGTGCAGGTATTACTTAGCTCACAAAAATTACCTGCAAGAAAGCGTTCCTGTCGTGATAGTTCTCGTTTGTGCGTATGCTGATAGTCTTGCCAACGACAGTGATGTTCATATGATGGAAATTATTCAAGCGTTACCATGTCATTTACCACAACTGGTGCCAGTTTTTGATTATTACCGTGTTTTTTATCAACAAGAAAGCGATCTTAACTTGGCTGAATCGTTTCTTCGCCAACGAATAGAAAAGCAAGAGTCGGTTATTTTTCTTGCGATTGATGAGAAAGGAAAGGCATTGGGCTTTACCCAGCTTTATCCCAATTTTTCATCTGTTTCAGCCCAAAGGACTTGGCAGCTGAATGACCTGTATGTGGTTGAGGCAGCGAGAAGGAATGGTGTGGCGAAGGCTTTGATGGAACACGCTTACCAGTTTGCTAAGCGAGATGGCGTTAAAGGGATTGCGCTTGAAACGGCCGAGTCAAATCACTCTGCGCAGCGTCTTTATGAGTCATTAGGGTATGTCAAAGAACAAGGCACCTATCACTATTTCTTGTCTTTAGCCAAGGGATAACACTCGCTAACATGACTTTCATTCGAGGTTTTAAAAATGTCAGGGATCACCGATTTAAATCTGTTACTTGCTCATATGTCACCGCAATTAGCCGAAGATAACTATGTCTTTTGTCAGGTTAATGCTTCGCTTGACGACGTTTGGCATTACCAGCCCATCGCTACCTTCAGAGAAGATGAAGGCTTGACTCTCGTACTCGAAGAAAAGCGTGCACAGCAAGCCGGTTTTAAGTGGGTGTCCAGTTTTAAAAAAATCACCCTAAAAGTGCACTCGAGTTTAGAGGCGGTAGGGCTCACTGCGGCCGTTGCACAAGCTTTGGCTGAGCAAGGGATCAGTGCCAATGTCATTGCGGCTTATTATCACGACCACGTGTTTGTGCCGAGCGAAGAGGCAGATCGTGCTGTGAAAACGTTACAGGCGTTAAGTGATCAATTTAAAACCACAGGGGATTGAGATGAACGTTGTCATTGCGCCAGATTCATTTAAAGAAAGTCTCACGGCTCAGCAAGTGTGTGAGGCGATCAAAGAAGGGCTGACCCGTGTTTGGCCGCACGCTGATTTGCACACCGTACCGGTTGCTGATGGCGGCGAAGGCACGGCACAGGCCTTACTTGATGCTACGGGGGGGACCTGGCAAACGGTGGAAGTCACTGGGCCTTTGGGAGAGCGTATTGAGGCTAAATACGCTCAACTCGGTGACGGTAAAACGGCGGCGATAGAAATGGCGGAGGCTTGTGGGTTGCATTTGGTGCCCAGAGATCAGCGCGATCCAGAACGCACCACCAGTTATGGCATGGGGGAGTTGGTTAAACACGCTTTAGATCAAGGGTTTCGCCATTTGATTATCGGCCTGGGTGGCAGTGCAACCAATGATGCTGGCTGCGGTATGCTAATGGCACTTGGCGCGAAGTGTTATCGCGATAACGGCCAAGAGATCGAACTGGGCGGATCTGGGCTAGCGGCGTTATCTCAAATAGATATCTCGGGTTTAGATGTCCGGTTGGCCGATTGTGAGATTGACGTTGCCTGTGATGTCGACAACCCATTGTGTGGCCCACGAGGCGCATCGGCGATCTTTGGGCCACAAAAAGGGGCAACTGAATCTCAAGTTGCTGAGCTTGATCGCGCCTTACGACACTTTGGCCAGCTAAGTGAAAGCTTAACCGGTCGCGATATTGTTTCGGTAGCAGGAGCAGGCGCTGCGGGAGGCATGGGTGCAGCATGGGTGGGTTTCACTCCGGCAAAGCTCAAACCTGGCGTCGAGATTGTGTTGCAAGCGACCGGTTTAGCCTCGCATTTATCAGCCGCCCAATTAGTGATCACTGGAGAAGGGCGCATCGATGGTCAAACGGTTTTTGGCAAAACGCCGATTGGGGTTGCGAAATTGGCCAAAGCACAAGGTATTCCTGTTATTGCGATTGCGGGGTGTGTTGGAGAAGGCTACCAAGCCGTTTATCAACACGGTATTGATGCCGTGTTTACCTGTATACCGAGAGCGATGGTGTTATCTGAAGCATTGCATTCGGCCAGTGAAAACGTGGCGAATGTCGCTGAAAATATAGCAAGAAGTATGAAGTTACTCGGTGATTTTGACTGATTGTTGAACAACCGACAACATCGGTCATATTCAAAGGGCAAGATTAATGCCTAGCCTGTGGGTATTTCTCAATAGAGACGTTTTAGCGAGTTCAATGGGCCCGTGGTGATCGCTGTCAGCTGAAGGCAACTTATCTTCGATAAGGTAAGCATTGTGATCAGTAGCATTATGATTGCAATCCAAACTGTGTGTATGGCCTTGGTAGCTATAAGTTTTTGAACAAACCATACAACTTCCCCTATTTAGTACTACCTCTTATAATCTAGTCGATAATCACTCATTTGGTGTTTTTTATTTGTATTGGGTGTGTCTTTTTTATTGAACAATGATCCTTTATTCAAAGCCATTATCACTCAGTGAAATAAAAATCACAGAGATCCGTTCTTCTTATGTAAGTCTAAAGGAGAAGAATGATGGATAAACCTCAACAATACCTTACTGCAATTGCTTTTTTTACAACCTCTCTTATTCCGCTAAGTGCGACTGCTCAAGAGATGTTTGATGATCTGACTTTCGTTGGAGGTGGGATCAGTGTTGGCGAGTCTGTTTTTAGTGAAGAGGACACCCAAGCAAATATTCAACCTTATTTATTCCATAAAAGTGAATATGGTTTTATTGATGGAACATTAGGAAATTACTCGTTACTGCCTTGGTTTGGTATTAGTGGTAACCTTCGCATTTCTCCTGTTTCTGATGATTTTAATGACATTCCTGACGGTATTCAGAATCGGGATAGCAGTGGCGAACTGGGCGTGACACTAGGCACGCTTGGCGCTCGCTTAACCTATTTGCACGATGTTACCGATGCCCATGATGGCTACGAAATTCAACTGCATTTGGGAAGAGGGTTTACTACACCTATCGATGGGCTTACTTTGTCACCCTATGTTGAAGTGGATTATCGAGATCAAAATTTATCTCGGCATCTGTATTCTGTTTCTTTCAATGAATCAATGGCTTCGGGATTATCAGAGTTTGAGGCAAGTAGCACTTGGGTGTATAAAACTGGCGTGATCGGCTTATATGACTTTAGTGAGCAACTTATTGGTATCAGCCGTTTTGACTTGGAGCATCACGATAGCGCCAGTCCTTTACTGCAGCGCAACCTCGGTTGGTCATATAGCATTGGGGCTGCTTATCGATTCTAAAGTGCTGGTCTTGAAGGCGCTAGGACATCCACTTTAAATAGAGATGCTAG
>JBFGYW010000110.1:0-10280 GCA_041587235.1 Vibrio sp. | reverse complement strand
TCCGTCAAAGAAGCCCATGTGATTGAAGACACCTTTATCGAACTTGGACAACTTAATATCCGTACCTATTAGATTGCTATTGTTCCATAGTGTCACTTTCTTTGGGTGACACTGTCACGAACGACCAGTTCAGGCAATAACTCAACGAGTTGTTCTTCTAAATCGGGCACTCTTAGACGTTCAATTAACGCCTCGACGGCCGCCTTGCCCATCCGGTATTTCGGTTGGTGAATGGTGGTTAACGCTGGGGTAAAAAACTGCGCCATGTGAATATTATCGTAACCGATGATCGACAGATCCGCAGGTAAAGACAATCCGTGCTTCTGCGCGGCTTGAATCACCCCTAAGGCCATCATATCGTTACTGACAAACAAGGCACTGGGTTTGTTCGATTGCGTCCATAATCGCTCAAACGCATCGATACCACCTTGGCAATCAAAATCCGACTCCACCACCCAATCGCGGTTAATCTCTTGTCCTGCTTGTTGCATCGCCTGCTCGAACCCCGCATAACGCAACGACGCTTGGCGCAAATTCATCGGGCCGGTAATACAACCGATGCGCTGATGGCCTTGCTCAAGCAAATATTCGGTCGCCATCATCCCGCCGCGGTGTGAGTTATCTTGAATTTTATCGCAGCGAAAACGCATCGGACCGCGATCCATTAACACCACTGGGATATCAGGGTATTGCTGCAAAATATCGAGTTGCTGCGCTTCGATAATCGAGCACATGATGATCAAACCATCAACGCGGCGTTGCAATAAGGTTTCAATGCTGGCTTGCATCCGCTCACTGTCGCCTTCGGTATTGCACAAAACCAAGTGATACCCTTGTTGGTAACAATGCCGCTCTACCCCTTTGACCACTTCACCAAAAAAGGGGTTCACCGAGGTGGTTAATAACATGCCAAACGTCTGGGTGCGATTTTTTTTCAAACTGCGCCCCAAAATGGAAGGCGCATGATAATTCAGTGTTTTTGCGGCGTGCTGCACTTTGGCGGTAATATCTTCACTGACAAAGCGAGATTGGTTGATCACATGACTCACGGTCGAGGTCGACACACCAGCAAGCTTTGCAATATCTTTCATTGTCGCCATTGAATACCTCTCATACAGTGAAATAACGGAGACAAAGCCGTCATGTATAACATGGTTGTCAGTTAAAATACGAGCGTTTTAACCAACAAAATCGTCAACGGCGGCTCTGGTCGGGATCGAGGTTTGTGCGCCAAAGGCGGTCACCGATAAGGCTGCTGCTGCTTGGGCAAAGCGCACCGCTTGAACCAGGCTTTTCCCTTCCGATAGCGCGCACACTAAAGCGCCGTTAAAGGTATCGCCTGCCGCCGTGGTATCGACTGCCTTCACCCGAAACCCGGCAATCAGTTGACGGTCACCGGTCGAGGCCTGACTTAACCAAACGCCTTTTGCGCCTAAGGTAATCAAAACGATATCGATGCCTTTGTCGTGAAGTTTGTCACTGGCAAGTGCGGCGCTTTTCTCATCCACAACCACGACGCCGGTGAGGATCTGCGCTTCGGTTTCGTTTGGCGTAATGATGTCGATTGCACGCAGAATCGAATCGGGCAACGCAACCGCTGGGGCCGGATTGAGCACGGTCAGTGGCGGTGTCGTCATTTGCGATGTCAACATCAGTGCTTGTTCAACGCCAGATAATGGTGTTTCGAGTTGCATCAACAAGTAATCCGCTTGTTGTAAACTGGCTTTGGCTTGCAACACTTGTTGGCCATCTAGCGCTTGGTTGGCGCCGGCAAACACACAAATGCTGTTTTCGCCCTGCTCTGTCACCTGGATCATCGCCAAGCCAGTCGATTGATGCTCTTGTTCAAAAATCATTTTAGTATCAATGCCTTGGTCAGAGAAGCCTTGCTTCATTGAACGGCCAACGTCATCGTTACCTATCGCTGAGATAAAGTGGGTCTTGGCATTTAAGCGCGCACACGCCACCGCTTGATTTGCCCCTTTACCGCCGGGGATCAGTTGATAATCGTGGGCATGGCAGGTTTCACCCGGCGCCGGAAACTGCGCCACCTTGACCACGTGATCGGCGTTGATACTACCAAGGACAACTATCTGCTTCATGAAAATACCTTATTGGGTCAAACGAATCGGGAAAGGAGAAGATTGGCGCGAGCCAGTGGAACCTAGCCCGCGCAAGAGACGATTATTGACTAATCACTTTAAGTGGAACCGGTACGTTGTTGGCCACTTTTTCGCCTTTGAGTACTTTGTCGGCGATCTCAACACCCAACGCACCAATCATATCCGGTTGCTGGGCAATGGTCGCCCCCAACTGGCCACGCTCGACTGCGGCAATACCATCTTTTGTGCCATCAAAGCCAACGATCATCACGTCTTTCCCAGCCGCTTTCACCGCGCGCAAGGCGCCAAGGGCCATTTCGTCATTTTGCGCAAACACCGCTTGCACATCCGGGTTACCGGCCAGTAAGTTTTCCATTACGTTGAGGCCTTTGGTGCGATCAAAATCCGCCGGCTGGCTGGCGACCAGATCCAACTCACTGCCTTTGACCGCTTTCATAAAGCCTTCGCCGCGTTCACGAGCCGCCGATGTCCCCGCAATCCCTTCAAGTTGGATCACTTTGGCTTTTTGACCCACTTTTTCAATGATGTATTTGCCGGCCATTTCACCGCCGGAGACATTATCTGACGCAATGTGGCTGACCACTTCACCCCGAGAAGCACCGCGGTCTAACGTCAATACCGGGATGTTCGAGCGATTGGCCAAACGGATCGCATTCGACACCGCGTCTGAATCGGTTGGGTTGATCAAAATCGCCTTCACACCGCGAATGGTTAAGTCTTCCACATTAGAAAGCTCTTTACTCGGGTCGTTTTGTGAATCGAGTACAATCAATTTATAGCCCAGTTGCTCGGCTTTTTTCTCCGCCCCTTCTTTCATGGTGACAAAGAAAGGGTTGTTGAGGGTTGAGAGGACAATGGCCATGGTATCTTGCGCTTGAGCAGCAAAACTGACGGTGGAAGATAACAAAGCAGTTGAAATTAAAGTGGCTAATGTTTTTTTCATCACAGTGGTCCTTTTGTCTGTAGTGGGCAGCGTCACCACTGCCCTTTTATTTGTTATGGATAAAGTAGGATTAAGGGTATTACTTATTTTTATTGTCGATCAGTACTGCAAGTAAGATAACCACCGCTTTGGCAATCATCTGGAAATAGGACGAAACATCGAGCAAGTTTAGTGCGTTATTCAAAAAGCCGATGATTAAGGCACCTATCAAGGTTCCCATAATACGGCCTTTACCGCCCATTAAACTGGTGCCGCCGAGAACGACCGCCGCAATGGCATCAAGTTCATAACCCATGCCCGCTGTAGGTTGAGCAGAAGACAGTCTCGAGGTCACGATGATACCGGCTAAGGCGGACAAGAGACCACAGATAGCATAAGCGCCAATCTTAACGCGGTCGACATTGATGCCCGAAAGTCGCGTCGCTGATTCGTTGCCACCTAAGGCGTAAATGTAGCGACCAAAGCGGGTGTGATTGAGTAAGTACCAAGCGCCGGCAAATACGATCACCATAATCCACACCGGCACGGGAATACCAAAACCATAGCCCGTACCAAACCAAGCGAATTGATCGGCGGTGTCGGTAAAGCCCGCCGAAATAGGGCGCCCTTCGGTGTACACCATAGTGACGCCGCGCAACAAGGTCATGGTCACCAGCGTAGCAATAAAGGCTTGTACTTTTCCTTTGGCGATGATCACACCGCTAATGGCGCCAAGCAAAGCCCCCGCGACCAAAGCAGTCGGCACCGCAATCAATACCGGCACTTCCATGGCAATCAAACTGGCGGCAAACGCCCCACACAACGCGAGCACCGAACCGACACTCAAGTCGATACCAGCGGTTAATATCACTAGGGTCATACCCACGGCAATAATGGCGTTGACTGAGGTTTGGCGCAAAATATTGAGTAAGTTGTCGACGGTGAAAAAGTTAGGGTTTAAAAAAGACACCACCACAATCAAAAACACCAGCGCAATCAGTGATTTTTGTTCGATTAACGTCTCTTTACTCAGCCAAGATTTTTTCGCTTTCTCTTGTGATTGAATGGCCGTTGTTTTCATGCTGCTACCTCATTGTGTTTGCCTACTGCACAGGCCAACAGTTTTTCTTGATCGGCGTGCTCTTGAGTGAACTCGCCACTGATACGTCCTTCGTGCATCACCACGATTCTGTCGCTCATGCCCAGTACTTCAGGCATTTCTGAGGACACGAGAATAATGGCCATTCCCTCGGCCTTAAATTGGTTGATAAGCTGGTAGATTTCCTTTTTCGCCCCGACATCCACCCCGCGGGTTGGCTCGTCTAAAATCAATAATTTAGGGCGAGTAATCAACCCTTTGGCAATCGCCACTTTTTGCTGATTACCGCCGGATAAATTACCAATGATTTGTTGTTGGCTCGGGGTTTTAATGTTGAACAAACGAATAAAATCTTCGACGATAAACGACTCTTGCTCATGGTTGATCTTGCCCCAGCGGGTTAAATCCTTCATCGCACACAAGGTCATGTTTTCTTTGACCGATAAACCCAACACCAAGCCATCGCCTTTGCGATCTTCAGAGATGTAAGCAATGCCAGACTCAAGGCCTTGTTGCGGTGTGGTCGGGTTCACGGGCTCGCCATCGAGTTCCATGGTGCCAGATTGCGCAGGTAAATCGCCGTAGATCATTTTCATCAGCTCAGTACGCCCTGCCCCCATCAAACCAGAGACGCCTAGAATTTCACCTTGGTAGACGTGAAAACTGACATCACTAACGCCATGGCCAGAGAGGTTATTCACCTTTAAGCCTAATTTCTTTTCTGCCAGTGGCGCGATCCGCGGGTATTGATCTTCGAGCTTGCGCCCAACCATTTTTTCGATCAGGTAGTCCTCATCAATTTTGGCCACTTCACACTGCTCGATGAACTGACCGTCGCGCAGCACGGTAATGTCGTCGCAGATCTCAAAAATTTCTTTCAAGCGATGAGAGATATAAACAATGCCACACCCTTGTTGCCGCAGTTCGTTGATCACCTTAAACAACGACTGGGTTTCGGTATCGGTCAGGGCATCGGTCGGTTCGTCCATGATGATCACTTTCGATTCAAACGACAGCGCTTTGGCGATTTCCACCATTTGTTGCTCGCCTAAACTCAGTTCGCCAAGCAAGGTAGTCGGTTGATGTTTGATGTTTAATCGGTCGAGCAACTGCTGCGCTTGCTGATGCATTTGCGGCCACTGAATTTTGCCCAAGCGATTGGTGAGCTCACGGCCCAAAAAGATATTCTCAGCAATACTGAGCTCTGGGATCAAATTCAGCTCTTGGTGAATAATACTGATCCCGGCTTGTTGTGAGTCTCGAGGGCCGGAAAAATGCACACTTTGTCCTTGATAACGCACTTGACCTGCGTCTTTTTGATAAATACCGGTTAACACTTTCATCAAGGTCGATTTGCCAGCACCGTTTTCGCCCATGAGCGCCATCACGCGTCCGGGGTAGACCGACAAACTGGCTTTATCAAGGGCTTTTACGCCGGGAAACGCTTTTTCGATATCCAGCAGTTGTAAAATTGCCTCTTTCATAAACGCTCCTTAAAACACCACGCCAGAATGAAAAATAACATTGGCATAAGGGGTGCACTCACCGGTGCGGATCACCGCCTTACTGCGCTGAGTTTGGGTTTTAAACTGCTCGTGGCTGAGGTAATGAACCACTATCTCACGGCCGCTTTGTTGGCGAACCTGTTCAATCAGCGCCATTAACTGTTGGTGGCATTCGGGGTTGTGTTCGCGCATTTCACTGGCTAACGTCAGGGCTTCAATCTGGCATTCACTCAATACGGTTGTCACGGTATCAATAAAGCTGGGTATCGATGCTTTTAACGCTAAATCAATACGTTGAACTTGTGCCGGAATCGGTAAACCCGCATCGGCAATGGTGATTTCATCCGTGTGGCCCAAACGGGCAATCAGATGGCTGACTTCAGCATTGAGTAGTGTCGCTTTTTTCATTGTTCGACCTTTGTGTAGGGTGTCACGTTATTGATAGTCTGTATTGTCGTTTATCGTCATTATTGACTGCTGATTGTCGACTTATTCTGTGCAGCAGTTGATCGATGGTGCGGGTTATTCACGTGCGGCGCTTAAGTGTTGGCAAGTGAGTTTACCCTGCCCATTTCATCGCCGTTTCTGTGTAAAAAAAACACCATCGAAACGTTTCGATGCCATATTATCGAAACGTTTCGATAGCGCCAGTGATCAGAAATTGAAATGTGATTGCGATCGAATAGATTGATAAGAACAATAATTAAACAATGAGCAAGATCACACTTATTCGCCCATGTTTCACGACGATAGTCACTCACTTACCGACCGTTTTGCTATGAGTTTGGTTGTCATAACTAGGCAGGCATAGCATCTATCGGTATAGTGACGCAAGTAGACGACGCTCTGCACGACTCAATTTGATCTTCAAGGAAGAAGCTCACAGCACTGCCCGTGGTGTTTCTCTTGCGCATCATCAAATTCGATCGCTTTAACCTAACTCACGGTGTGCTATGTTCGAACTTGTAATTGGTATTTTGTTTCCAGTGTTTTTCTTAGTCATGATTGGTTACGTGATAGGACGCGCGATTAATCCCGACTTTGCCCCGATCAATCGCCTCAATATCGACTTTTTCTTACCCGCTTTGGTCTTTTCTTCATTAGGGACCATGCCACTCGATTTACAGCAAGTGCCTCTGTTAATGGCCGCCTTAGTGTCGATTTTTGTCCCACTCGTTGTGATGTGGCCTTTGTGTCGCTATTTTGGCCTCAGATTTAAAACCTGGACGCCGCCGCATATGTTTCGCAATAGTGGCAACCTGGCTATCCCGCTGTTTACTTATACATTTGGCAGCCAAGCCGTTTCTTCCGCGGTGTTGTTATTCGTGATTTCATCGTGCTTGCACGTCAGTTTTGGCCTGATGATCATGAGCCAAGGCAACCCAATAAAACACATTTTAAAGACGCCGACTTTTTTGGCGACCTTACTGGCATTAGCGCTAAACCTCAGTGGTATTGGCTTGTGGACCCCGCTGTACGAAGGAACGCATTTACTCGGTCAAGCGGCGGTGCCGATTATGTTGCTCTCGCTTGGGTCACAAATGAAAAATATGCGTTGGACAGGGCTAAGAATTGGTTTGCTTTGCACGGCACAATCGTTATTGACTGGCTCGATGGCCTTTTTATTGATTGATACCTTTATTGATTTGCCCACTTTACAGCGGCAGATGATGGTGTTGTTTACCATGTTGCCCCCCGCGGTGATGAATTACTTGTTTGCCGAGCGCATGGATAATGAACCCGATAAGGTCGCGGCCATGGTGTTGTTCGGCAACTTTTTTGGCTTGTTAACCCTGCCGTTGTTACTGACATTAGCGCTGTCTTTGGGGTAGCGGAATAACAGAAAATTTTGAGGTCACGGTGAGGGTCTGTGATTACTTCGTCACTATTAACCTGGTGCAGATAATGGTCGATGTAAGACAGCCCAATCAACAAATAGAAAATGACTGGTTGTAACCAGTATGACTTTTTCTCGGTATCGCCGGATTCAATAATTATCTGACTATTTTTAGATAAATATATTGCAAATATTTACATAAACATATAACAGGTTAGATACCAACCAAGAAAGTTTACAAGTGACACACCAAAGATACCGCCAGCATTTTCCCAAATCCAAATACCATCAAATGTTGAAGTGAGAGGGTCTTGCACTAAATCAAACTGATACATAATAAAAGCACTGACAGCAGGTAATGCAATCAGGTTGAATTTTTTATCCGGATGTTTATCAGCGTGATCGAGAAGGATTGAGCCAATCGTCCATGACATATACCCAACCGCAATATAAACAGGCCAACCAAAACCGGAACCTGATCAATATGTAATCCATCTAGCGTGTAGTGATAATGATCAAAAGGGAAGCCCGTACGAATACTCATATCTTCCAAAATGGTACTAACCATATAAGCGGTAGCGATAAATAGGAATGTAGCTTTCCAACCATATCTTTTGGGTGCGTTCATTAATACGAGGATAGAACCAAATAAAAATAACTGCCCTGTACTGTGGTCCATCTGACCAGCAAAGACTATGGTAGATATTAAATAGAGGCCGAACAAAACCCATCTTGCAATATTTAACTTATTCCCGGCGTTGTTTGTGTATCTTAATTTCTCAAATTTATACGACTATTTTTTAATGATATGAATTAGCGTGTTTCACTAGATTTAGTGATAAAATTCTATCTATTGGTTTAAACCAAATAGTTTTCTATATTTGTCTATAAAAAGGTTTTCGCCCTTTATCTTTTTTGTAACCCAATCACCAAACGTACCGATAACCAGGTATGAGTTCCCTTTCCTTGGACCTAAAGGCAAAAACAACGGTGCTTTTTTCCATGGGGTATAAGGCTTAAGCTGCTCTAACTGTTTTCCAACCGCTAACGCTTTAAAGGTCTTGGTTAACCACGGAATTTGTCGGCTAACCGCAACAATGGTCATTGCGTCGCCACAACTCGCCATATCACCAGCGCAGAAGACATTTGGGTATGCCGATGGGCGCAAGTAAGCATCGACATCAACTTGGCCATTTTTCTTTGTTGTCGAATTGGGTAAATCACATACCAATGACGATACCGCGCGCGATCCAATGGCAGGAATGACAAGATCGGCTTCTATTAATGTGCCATCGGACAAATGAACATTACCCGAATACGCATTTGACATGCTTTCAAGATTGTCGACTCGCACGCCGAGTTTAACGTTGACACTCGCTTTTTTGAGTTTCGATATAATTTGAGTACCGAATTTTGTGGGCAACTGTGAAAAAAGGGTTGTATCGCTGGAGATTAACGTGATTTTCTTCTCCGGCATGGCACTAATTATCTCGCCAGCCATTTCTGTACCAACGGTTCCCGCCCCGACAATCGCGATAGACTGAGCGCTTGCTAGCTTGTTGTGTAGGTTAACAACTACCGTGCGGAAATCATCAATACTCGTGCCTGCCGGTTTCAAAAACGCGCTATTCGTTGAACCTGTTGCAATCACAATATAGTCAGCGCTAATTTTAGTCCCGTCTTCAAGTGTAACGCTTTGCTCTTCAACCTTAGTAGCCTTCGCTTTTACCAAGGTGCCTTTTGTAAGAAGTTGGTCATAAGGTAATAGCACCGTATCTAACATGACGGGTTTAACAATGGCTCGAATCATGGCCGGCGCATGAACAAATGTGTCACGCTGCTCTATCAGTGTCACCTCTAAATCATGTTCAAGTGACTGGGCCAACTGGGCTCCTAAATAGCCACCCCCTACAATTACAAGTTTCTTGGTCATTGGGTCACATCTCCTTATATTGCGGCACTTGAGTACTGAATAGTGTGAAAAGGTAATCAGTATGCTGTTCTATCATGGCGTGGGAAAATGGGTCCTTACCAGAAAGTCGAGAGAATTCTGGTGCGAATGTAAAAATAGAAGTAGCTGCGCCAATAAATAGATAGCGCATGTGTAGGCTGTCACCTTGTGGCATAAACCCTAAGTTCTGAGCTTGTTGCAACACCCCGAGCTCGGTATCAGAACCAGAACGAAGAAAGCGATCAACGAGCCAATTTAGACGCTCTTGGTCACCATGGTTTGCTTGCATCATAAAACGAGAAAAATCGGGAGTGTTAACGCAAAAATCGATGAAATCCCGGATATAAATGCGAAGCATGTCTGTGGCATCAACTTCATTTAACGTTTTACGACGGTTGAGAAAGTCTTGGTTATAGGCATTAAAAAACCACTCCGCGGTAGCCTTCCAAAGTTCATCTTTAGAACCAAAATGGTGAGAGATCAGGGTGTGATTTACACCTGCTTTGGTCGCAATAGCTCGAGTCGACACCCCTTCGAACCCTGATTTGGCAAACTCTGAAAGTGCCGCGCTCAATATTTTTGCTTTGGTTTCTAGAGCACGCTGTTGTTCAGAACGCGTATTCACCTTTTTCATCACCGTTTTATTCATAATCACCTCATATCACGAAGTACTACATTAAACAGTTGGTCAATATAGATCAATTAAATTTAACAGTTGGTTAATTTAATGACTAGCACCAATGTAAGCAGTTAATGAACCAGTGAAGTCTTGCACATGGATAATGAACCCGATAAGGTCGCGGCCATGGTGTTGTTCGGCAACTTTTTTGGCTTGTTAACCCT
>JBFGYW010000109.1:0-10468 GCA_041587235.1 Vibrio sp. | reverse complement strand
TTAAGGTTTTATACCAATCTAACTAAATAGCTAGTCACCCTAGCGGGTTAAAAAACTCGATAACATCGTTAAGAAAATAACTTGTAGAACAACGACTCACTGTCTTGTATTTATAAGCAAATAGGTTGCCTTGTTCTCAAGCTTTTTCTTCGCTATCGGTGATCAGATTGATATCAACCTCAAGAGCTTAATCAAGCCCAATCGCATACCTTAACACTTTATTTTTTATCGGCCCTGAATGTTCCGCGGCGAGTAATACCGAGTTTCTCAATAACTTTAATGGCGATAATGTATTGCTAAACAAGGTGTAAAACACATCCATTCCCGCTTGCATCACCATATTATCCGGACGCCGGCGCGCTTGGTATTGCTGTACGCTCTGCTCTGTCATGCCCTGTTGCTCACACAGCGCCAACAAGACTTCAACATCCTTAAAGCCCAAGTTGACGCCCTGCCCCGCTAAAGGGTTAATCGTGTGGGCTGAATCACCAATCAAAACGGCTCGATGTCGCCAATAACGCTGAGCATGACGGCGTGTTAACGGAAACGATCCCCATTTGATCACCGATACCTCACCAAGCTCATCGGGAAATTCAGCGCCGATCTCTCGCTGTAAGGCACTGGCACTCATCGAGCACAATTGCTGTATTCGCTCTGGACTGTCATACCACACAAGAGAGGCTTGCTGGCCCGGTAAAGGCAAAAATGAGCGCGGTCCATTAGGCGTAAATTGCTGCCATGTGATGTCTTGTTGTGGCAATTCAGTGGCCACGTGGATCAGCATGCATCGCTGGCGATAATCCCAATCGGTACTGCCGATGTTAGACCACTGCCTGACTTTCGATTGCGCGCCATCCGCGCCAATCACCCAAGCCGCTTTAAATGCGTATCCAGAGTCTAAGCCAATCTCAACCTGATCATGACCATAAGACAGGCTAGCTAACTTGTCAGGGCAAAAGACGGTTAAATTGGGATAGGTTGAAAACGCTTGCCACAACCCATCCTGAATCAAGATATTTTCCACCATATAGCCTAAGTGTGGCTCACCAATATCATCACTGTGAAAACGAGTCCGACAGCCCGGAGACTCCCACGTTTCTAAGCGGCGATAAGGGCACAAGCGCTGACTCTCAATATAGGACCAAGCACCCAACTGTTCCAACAAAGCCACTGAGCGCAACGAAATAGCCGACACGCGCAAATCCATCTCTTGCTGTGGGTCATAAGTACGGGGCTGGGTGTTTTCGACTAAAGCCACTGATTTCCCTTGCTTAGCCAGTCCCAACGCCATAGCAGCCCCAGTCATTCCACCGCCAATCACGGCTATATCATATTGATCCATTGTGTTTTTTGCTCAGTTAACTCTTTGGTTATATTGTACGTCTTCTCACCTTAAAGCGCACCATAAGCGGATCAAGTTTGTTGTCAATCGCACTTGACGATCAGAACCATCGCTTCTATTTCAGACAATACTAGTCAGTCGGTTTTGAAAGCAGTACAATACGCGGCTTACTGCAATATGAGCAGCTATACTTGAAGCGCAAGCTTCACTATCTGTAACAAACAACTGAACGAGCGAAAGTGAGATGAGTAAGAAACTGCTAATAAAAACCTGGGGCTGCCAGATGAACGAATACGATTCATCCAAAATGGCTGACTTGCTTAATGCTTCAAATGGTTACGAGCTAACAGAAGAGCCTGAGGAAGCAGACGTATTATTACTTAACACCTGTTCAATTCGTGAAAAAGCTCAAGAGAAAGTTTTCCACCAATTGGGCCGTTGGAAAACATTAAAAGACAAAAAACCCAATGTTGTCATCGGTGTAGGTGGTTGTGTCGCGACACAAGAAGGCGATCACATTCGCGATCGCGCCCCGTATGTCGATGTTATTTTTGGTCCGCAAACCTTGCACCGTCTACCAGAAATGATCAAGCAATCCCAAAGTGATGCTGCGCCAGTCATGGATATCTCTTTCCCTGAGATCGAGAAATTTGACCGTTTGCCAGAACCTCGTGCTGAAGGCGCAACTGCCTTTGTTTCGATTATGGAAGGCTGTTCTAAATACTGTACTTACTGTGTCGTACCTTACACTCGTGGTGAAGAAGTTAGCCGCCCAATGGACGATGTCCTATTCGAAATTGCACAATTGGCAGAGCAAGGGGTACGCGAAGTCAACTTGCTGGGTCAAAACGTCAATGCATACCGCGGCCCAACTCACGACGGTGAAATTTGCTCGTTTGCTGAATTATTGCGCTTAGTGGCCTCAATTGACGGTATTGATCGCATTCGCTTTACCACCAGCCACCCCCTTGAATTTACCGATGACATCATCGCAGTTTACGAAGATACCCCCGAGTTGGTCAGCTTCTTACACCTGCCGGTACAAAGTGGCTCAGATCGCATCTTGACCATGATGAAGCGTCCACACACTGGCCTTGAGTACAAGTCGATCATTCGCAAACTGCGCAAGGCGCGCCCTGACATTCAAATTAGCTCGGACTTTATCGTCGGTTTCCCTGGTGAAACGGATAAAGACTTCCAAGACACAATGAAACTGATCCGCGATGTGGATTTTGATATGAGCTTTAGCTTTATCTTCTCTGCACGCCCAGGGACACCAGCCGCTGATTACCCTTGTGACTTGAGTGAACAAACGAAAAAAGAGCGTTTGTATGAGCTTCAACAAACCATCAACCAACAAGCAATGCGTTACTCGCGCTTGATGATGGACACAGAGCAACGTATCTTAGTTGAAGGACCATCGAAGAAAAACTTGATGGAATTGCGCGGCCGTACTGAAAACAACCGCGTGGTCAACTTTGAAGGCCCTGCAGAGCTTATCGGTCAATTTGTCGATGTGAAAATTGTCGACGTCTTCCCGAACTCTCTGCGCGGTGAGCTATTGCGTACCGAAAAAGACATGGATCTACGCGTCGTGGTTTCACCATCGCAAATGATGGAACGAACACGTCGCGAAGATGAGCTTGGGGTAGCGACATTTACGCCTTAAGCTTACTGGACTGCTTGGAGCCCGGTCTCAATCGGGCTCCACACTTGGCTAATTGAGAGGCAACATTGAGCAACAAAATCGTCACACTAGAAATCGACCTAGAACCTTCAGACAACCGTAGACTAGCCAGCCTCTGCGGCCCCTTTGATGACAACATTAAACAGCTTGAACGTCGTTTAGGGGTAGAAATCAATCACCGTGGTAACTTTTTTACCATAGTCGGAAAAGCCCATACCGCGGCGGCAGCCTTAGATATCCTCAAACGACTGTATGTTGAAACGGCGCCAGTTAAAGGCCAATTGAGCGATGTCGAGCCAGAACAAATACACCTTGCTATAAAAGAATCTGGCGTACTCGAACAAAACACCGAATCGACCATAGCGCATGGTAAAGAAGTGTTTGTCAAAACCAAAAAAGGCATCATCAAACCGAGAACGCCAAATCAAGCACAGTACTTAATGAATATGGTGACTCACGATATCAGTTTTGGTATTGGCCCGGCCGGTACAGGTAAAACCTATTTAGCAGTAGCTGCCGCAGTAGATGCCTTAGAGCGCCAAGAAATTCGTCGTATTCTACTCACTCGCCCAGCAGTAGAAGCCGGTGAAAAATTAGGCTTTTTACCCGGCGACCTCAGCCAAAAAGTCGATCCGTACTTACGCCCGCTCTACGATGCATTATTTGAAATGCTTGGCTTTGAACGAGTCGAAAAACTGATCGAACGCAATGTCATCGAAATTGCGCCGCTAGCTTACATGCGCGGTCGTACTTTAAACGATGCCTTCATCATTCTCGACGAGAGCCAAAACACCACGGTAGAGCAAATGAAAATGTTCTTGACTCGTATTGGCTTTAACTCTCGCGCTGTGATTACCGGTGATGTTACGCAAATAGACTTACCTCGCGGTGCCCGCTCTGGTTTGCGACACGCGGTTGAAGTATTGAGTGACGTTGATGAGATCTCATTTAATTTCTTCCAAGCCGAGGATGTGGTGCGCCACCCTGTGGTTGCCCGGATCGTCAATGCCTATGAAAAGTGGGAAGTCAAAGATCAAAAAGAGCGCAAAGCCATCGAGCAAAAGCGCAAGCAAGAGCGCGAAGCACAACTGTTGGCCACCGCTAAGGCAGAGCTCACAATGCAAAAAGACACCAGCGGAGAGTGATCATGAACTTGGAATTGGACCTTCAATTCGCTTGCCAAGACAGTCAGGGTCTGCCTGGTGAATCAGAGTTTCATCAATGGGCTTCACACGCGATCGAAAACTTTCAGCAACAGGCAGAGCTCACTGTCCGCCTCGTCGATGAAGCGGAAAGTCAGCAGCTCAACTCAGACTACCGCGGAAAAGACAAGCCAACCAATGTTTTGTCTTTTCCCTTTGAAGCACCGCCTGGAATTGAACTGGATTTGCTCGGTGACTTAATTATCTGTCGACAAGTCGTCGAACGAGAAGCCAAAGAGCAAAATAAAACATTATCGGCGCATTGGGCGCATATGGTTGTACACGGCTGCTTGCATCTGCTAGGTTATGATCATATCGATGACAGCGAAGCCGAGGAAATGGAGTCGCTCGAAACCGAAATTATGCAAAAAATGGGGTTTAGTGACCCCTACGCAGCAGAAAAACAGTAACAGTAACAATTGGCAAGGGCCGGTACAGTAACTCATCACTGTACCGGATTATCGCCCTGAATATGTGGGCTATCGCACGGCAGATAGCATGATCAAATAGAGATACAATGAACGAAGATAACTCGCAAAGTTCAGAAGGTCCGAGTAGAAAGTCCTTCCTTGAACGCCTCAGCCAACTTTTCCAAGGTGAACCCAAAGATCGTCAAGAGTTGGTGGATGTCATTAGAGATTCCGAAATTAATGACCTCATCGACCCTGACACTCGAGATATGCTCGAAGGTGTCATGGCCATTTCAGAGAAGCGGGTTAGAGACATCATGATCCCTCGCTCTCATATGGTCACCATTGACAACACAGAAAACCTCGATAACTTAGTCACTTTAATGACCGATGCACAGCACTCTCGTTACCCGGTTGTCAATGAAGACAAAGATCACGTTGAAGGCATTTTACTTGCGAAGGACTTATTAAAATTTCTCGGTTCAGACAGCGTTAGTTTTGACATTAATGAAGTCATCCGACCCGCTGTGGTGGTACCTGAAAGTAAGCGCGTTGATCGCTTGCTCAAAGAGTTTCGCGAAGAGCGTTATCACATGGCCATTGTCGTCGATGAATTTGGCGGTGTTTCTGGCTTAGTCACCATCGAAGATATTTTGGAAGAAATTGTCGGCGAAATTGAAGATGAATTCGACGATGATGCTGAAAATGATATTCGTAAACTGAGCAAACACACTTATTCGGTTAAAGCCTTGACCACCATTGAAGACTTTAACCGAACTTTCAACACCCACTTTCTCGACGATGAAGTGGACACCGTTGGCGGCCTGGTAATGACGGCGTTTGGCCACTTACCCTCTCGCGGTGAAGTGGTTGAAATACAAGATTATCATTTCAAAGTCACCGCCGCAGATAATCGGCGCATTGTTCAACTGCAAGTGACCATTCCAGACGATTCGATCAAGCATCAATCAACGGATGATTAATCCTTTACCATGATTAAAAGAAGACCACGATGACTGACGCTTTTTTTCATCGCCTAAAGCGGCCTATTGTGGCCGCTTTTATTGGCGCCGCGACCACACTCGCTTTTGCCCCTTTCTCCGTTTGGCCCATCGCCATTATCAGTCCCGCATTATTGTTACTCCTGCTAAAAGACCGTTCGCCAAAACACGCTTTTGCCATTGGTTATGCTTGGGGGTTTGGGCAATTTGCCACCGGGATCAGCTGGGTTTATGTCAGTATTGCCAATTTTGGCGGCATGCCGTGGATAGCCAATATTTTTCTTATGGCGCTGCTGATTGGCTACCTTGCCCTGTATAGTGGCTTGTTTGCCTATTTACTGCAAAAGTTTACACCACAAACCGGTAGGGTGCGTTTATTACTGGCCGCCCCGGCTTTGTGGTTAGTCTGTGACTGGCTGCGCGGCTGGGTCATGACTGGGTTTCCGTGGTTGTGGCTTGGCTACAGTCAAATAAACAGTCCTATGGCTTGGTTTGCTCCGCTAGGTGGCGTTGAGCTCATCACCCTGTTGGTCCTATTTTGCAGCGGTGCTTGCGCCTTGTCCTGGCAGCGAAAGCAGTGGCCACTCGCGCTATTGCCTTTGGTCATTTTGGCGACCGGCTTTGGTCTCAAGAGCGTTGATTGGGTTGCACCTCAACCGCAAAGCGCTACTCAATTTAGCCTCATTCAAGGCAATATCGACCAAAAACTCAAGTGGGCGCCTCATCACCGCTGGCCAACGATCATGAAATACACGCATTTGACTGAAGAAAACTGGTCATCTGACATCATTATTTGGCCAGAAGCCGCCATCCCAGCTTTTGAAGATGAGTTACCCAGCTTTCTGACCCGCCTCGACGAGGTCGCCAAACAAAGTGATGCCGCTATCATAACCGGTATTGTCAACCGCGATAGCAAGGACGATTATTACAACAGCATACTCGCGCTGGGCCAAACCCCTTATGGTGATTACCACTTTGACTTAACCAAGCGTTACAACAAACACCACCTATTACCCTTTGGTGAGTTTGTGCCGTTTCAAGACTGGTTAAGACCGATCGCGCCGTTTTTCAACCTGCCGATGTCGTCGTTTCAACGAGGAAATTATATACAGCCGAACTTGATCGCCAAAGGACGTCATTTTGTTTCTGCACTGTGCTATGAAATTATTTTTGGTGAGCAAGTGAGGAAAAATGTCACCGATCAAACCGACTTTTTGTTAACGCTGTCTAATGACGCTTGGTTTGGTCATTCCATCGGTCCGTTACAACACATGGAAATTGCTCAAATGCGCGCCTTAGAATTGGGCAAGCCGTTAATTCGCGCCACCAACAACGGCGTGACGGCCGTTACCGACTACCGCGGGCGAATTATCCAAGCTCTGCCCCAATTTGAAACCGGTGTGTTAACACAGACGTTAACGCCAACCACAGGCAATACCCCTTATCGCGTAGTGGGGAGTTGGCCTCTGTATCTCTTTGTCAGTTTGGCGTGTTTGTGGCTTGGGTCTCGACAATACCTCACGCGCCGCCAAACTAAACAATAACCATCACCGTATGGGTCCATAACACTGGCCATCACTGGGCGACGTGCCACCGCAGTCGCCCATTTTTTGGCACTTGGCAAAGCGTTTGGTATTACGCGCCAATTAAGGGTTCAGTGGCAAACGCATAAAGTGTTCATGGTGACACTGATAGCAGCGGTCAATCACCGTTGGGTGCGTGTACTCCACCTTATTACCGCAGTGCTCACACACCAAGTAGCCCAAACCAATCACATCGCCACTTTGGTAACTGCCGTGATGTTCGATATCGTCAAACAACTCTTGCCACTCAATTTGGGTTTTGTCGGTAATGTCAAGCAAGCGATGCCAGAGGGTATCATTGAGCGCTAACATCAAGGGGCTCGTCTGACTTTGTTGGTATTGCTGAGCAAAATCTTGTAAGTCCGCATTGACATACGCCCGAATCAAGGCGATTTCGTCTTTGGTTAAATCACTGGCCGCCGTCATCACTTGCGATGATTTTTCCATCACTTTCGACCAATCTCCCGAAGTGATCTTTAGCTGACAGAGGACCGCGGTGAGCATTTGTTCATAACCGGCTTTGCGCTTAGACATATTTGACTCCTTTTATCGTCGCCTGTGTCTTGTTGATAAGGCTTGCTTTAGGTATTCTATGACGATCTAACCCTGTCTGTTCGAACAGAACTCACAATTTCCAAGATTACGGATATCATCGATGCAAGAACAATACAACCCCAAAGAGATTGAACAACAGGTTCAGCAACATTGGGAAAAAAACAACACCTTTGTGGTGACAGAGCAACCAAACAAAGAAAAATTTTACTGCCTGTCTATGTTCCCCTACCCAAGTGGACGACTGCACATGGGGCACGTACGTAACTACACAATCGGTGACGTGGTTTCTCGTTTTCAACGCCTACAGGGCAAAAACGTAATGCAACCGATAGGTTGGGATGCCTTTGGTCTACCTGCAGAAAACGCGGCGGTCAAAAACAAAACTGCCCCTGCACCATGGACCTACGAAAACATCGAATACATGAAAAACCAGCTCAAATTATTGGGATTTGGGTATGATTGGAATCGCGAATTCGCCACTTGCCGCCCAGAATATTACCGTTGGGAACAAGAGTTCTTTACCAAGTTGTACGAAAAAGGCCTAGTGTACAAAAAGACCTCATCGGTCAACTGGTGCCCACACGACCAAACGGTATTGGCCAACGAGCAGGTCGAAGACGGCTGCTGCTGGCGTTGTGATACCCCGGTTGAACAAAAAGAAATTCCACAGTGGTTTATTAAAATTACCGCTTATGCGCAAGAACTTCTCGACGAACTCGACAACCTCGACGGTTGGCCAGAAATGGTTAAAACCATGCAGCGCAACTGGATTGGTCGCTCTGAAGGGGTTGAATTGACTTTTGAGGTCAAAGGTCAACAGGATTTGGAAGTGTACACTACGCGTCCAGATACCTTGATGGGGGTCACTTACGTCGGCATCGCTGCAGGCCACCCACTGGCTGCCGTCGCTGCCCAAAATAACCCGGCCTTGGCTGAGTTTATCGAAGAGTGTAAAAACACCAAAGTGGCTGAAGCTGAGCTAGCGACGATGGAGAAAAAAGGCATGGATACCGGCCTCACCGCGATCCATCCACTCAACGGCCGCGAAGTTCCTGTCTATGTGGCTAATTTTGTGTTGATGGATTATGGTACAGGCGCTGTGATGGCGGTACCGGCTCACGATCAACGCGACTTCGAATTTGCCACTAAATACGGTCTTGATATTCAAGCGGTCATCCAACCTCAAGACGGCAGCGAGCTCGACCTTGACTCACAAGCTTATACCGAAAAAGGCATTTTGTTTAACTCCGGCGAATTCGATGGGTTAGAATTCCAAGCCGCGTTTGATGCCATTGCTGCCAAGCTAGAAGCCTTGGGCAAAGGGCATAAAACCGTTAACTTTCGTCTACGCGATTGGGGCGTTTCTCGTCAGCGTTACTGGGGTGCGCCGATCCCTATGGTCACGACTGAAGACGGTGAAGTTCACCCGGTACCTGCCGATCAGTTGCCTGTAATTCTGCCTGAAGACGTGGTAATGGATGGCGTAACCAGCCCAATCAAAGCAGATCAAGAGTGGGCTAAAACCACCTTTAACGGTGAACCCGCTCTTCGTGAAACCGATACTTTTGATACCTTTATGGAATCGTCTTGGTATTACGCCCGTTACTGTTCACCACAAGCAGATGACATCCTCGACCCAGAAAAAGCCAACTACTGGCTTCCTGTTGATCAATACATCGGTGGTATCGAACACGCTTGTATGCACTTGCTTTACTCGCGTTTCTTCCACAAATTGCTACGCGATGCAGGTTACGTAACGTCTGACGAACCGTTTAAGAAGTTGTTGTGTCAAGGTATGGTGCTCGCCGATGCTTTCTATCACACCAATGACAAAGGCACGAAAGAATGGGTCGCGCCAACGGATGTGACCGTTGAGCGAGACGGCAAAGGCAACATCACCTCGGCTGTTGACAGTCAAGGCCGTGACGTTGCTCACTCAGGCATGATCAAGATGTCTAAGTCAAAGAACAACGGTATCGACCCACAAGAGATGGTCGATAAATACGGTGCTGACACCGTGCGCCTGTTTATGATGTTTGCCTCACCCGCTGACATGACATTGGAGTGGCAAGAATCTGGTGTAGAAGGCGCAAACCGTTTCTTAAAACGCGTTTGGAAACTGGTCCGTGAACATATCGAAGCAGGTGCGGTCGAAGCACTCGTACCATCAAGCTTGAGCAATCAACAAAAGGCATTGCGTCGCGATGTTCACAAAACGATTGCCAAAGTGACCGATGACGTCGAGCGCCGTCAAACCTTTAACACCGCGATTGCGGCGATTATGGAGTTGATGAATAAGCTGGCTAAAGCGCCACAAGACGATGCTCAAGACCGCGCGATTCTCGACGAAGCATTGAAGGCCATTGTGGTCATGCTATCGCCTATCACGCCGCACATCTGTTTTGAAATGTGGCAAGCGCTCGGTGAGCAAGACATCGATACTACCGCATGGCCACATTACGATGAGCAAGCCTTAGTCGAAGATGAAAAGCTGATAGTCGTGCAAGTCAACGGTAAATTGCGCGCCAAATTAACCGTGGCGGCTGACGCGAGTAAAGAGGCTGTCGAAGCCATGGGCTTAGCGGACGAAAATGTGACGAAATTTACCGAAGGTAAAACCATTCGCAAAGTCATTTATGTCCCAGGTAAACTGCTTAACATTGTGGCAAACTAAACGACATAGAGTGC
>JBFGYW010000108.1:0-10520 GCA_041587235.1 Vibrio sp. | reverse complement strand
GATTATCTCGCGATGATCACTCATAGCCGAACGCCTTATCACCCCACTGTTATTCAACTCAGTTGGTAATAATTATAGTCGATATCAACGATTTTGCGCTTTACCAGCCTTGCTCTATCTCGTGCTGCTCTTGGCTAAGGACAATAGTGTAAGGATCGAGGTGAATCAGCACATCGGTATCGTCAAACAAGGCCGCCACCCGCTCTTCAACCACATCGCCGATGCTGTGGGCCTCAACCAGTGGCAAAGTATCTTTTAACTCAATGTGCAGTTGAATAAAGCGCGTGGGACCAGACAGGCGAGTTCGCACTTGATGAATTCCCATCACTTCAGGGACAGACATGGCCGCGGCGCGAATTTTTTCAATTTCATCCTGGGGCAAAGAGCGATCAAGTAGGGTTTGCACCGCCTGGTGGGCAATGCGAACCGAGGTCACCAAGATGTAGACGCCAATCACGAGGGCAAACAAGGCATCGGCTTGTTCAATGCCGTAAAAACTGAGCGTCATCGCCACCACGATCGCCGCGTTCATGATCAAGTCCGCTTTATAGTGCAAAGAATCGGCAGCAATCGCTTGGCTGTTGGTTACTTTAACCACATGGCGCTGGTACATGACCAAGACAAAGGTAATGACAATCGCCAACACACTGACCCAAATACCGTATTCTGGCGATTGTAATTGCTGCGGGCGGAACCAACGCTCGACACCACTCAAAATCAAAAACACCGCCGAGCCACTGATAAACATCGCTTGGGCTAACGCGGCTAACGATTCAGCTTTGCCGTGGCCAAAACGGTGCTCGTGATCCGCAGGTTGGGTCGAGTAGCGAACCACCCAAAGGTTGATTAACGATGCGGTCATATCTAACAGTGAGTCGACCAGCGATGCCAGTAAACTGACCGATTGCGTCTGCCACCAAACCACTAATTTGGCGCAGAGTAAGAAGAGTGCGACGCCACTCGCAGCCCAAGCCGCGCGGCGAACCAATTGGTGATATTGGGTATCAATCATGAGAAAACGTATATTGATGCATCGAGAAGAAGTGTTAAGTATACCTGACTGGCAAACGGCAACCAAATAAAAACCAGAGGCCGGAGCCTCTGGTTACTGTGGTTAAAACCGTTTATTGCCTAGTGACAACCGAGATTATTCGGCGTCCACTGGCGGTGGTGGTGGAACATCGCCTTGTGGTGCTTGTTCTGGCGCACCCGGTTTGTGCTCGTGCTTGCGATCTTTATGACCGCGATGTTCTTTGTGCATAGCCGGTTTTTTACCGTGTTTCATTCCTGGCTTGCAGTGTTCATCTTGATGGTGTTTCATGTCCATGAACAACACTTGCTGATCTTTAGTCAGGATATGCATAACGTTAAATTCGTGTTGTAAACGTTGAACTTGGCGATCGACACGTTGCTCTGCAGCTTGTTTGGCGAACGCTTCGGCTGCCGTTTTGTCGAAGCTATCGGCAGTCACGATGGCTTTGTGTTGCTGCTCCATTTTTTCGCGTTGCGCTTTTTGTGCGTCCTTTTCTTGCTGACGCAATTTCACAAGCTGCGCTTTTTGGTGCTCAGTAAGGTCAAGGCGCTTAAAGATGGCGCGTTCGCTGCCGCCTTTTTTGCATTGCTCTTGACGTGGCATTGGCTTTTTGTCGTCTTGCGAATTAGCTTGGTGAGCAAAAACAGAAGTGGTCAACATTACGGGTAACATTGCCCCTAGTAGGCACAATTTTTTTGTCTTATTCATTCTATACTCCATACTCTATTGAGTGGTTAAGCACCTTCGCGATGCGATGGATACAGAATACGACCTCAGCAGTAAAGCAACGTACACAAGGCGTAAAATAACGTAAATGGACCGTAAACTTGACGCCAAGTTAACCAAATTGCCATTACAATAGCGCCTATCGATGATTTTCAATGATAACCCCTGGAACACAGACAAAGACTATGAATAAGATTTTGTTAATTGATGACGACATTGAATTGACCGCCCTTTTGACCGAAATCCTGACTCTAGAAGGGTTTAGTGTCATTGAGGCCAACAATGGCGAGCAAGGGCTGAGCCTAATCGACAGTAGTATCGACTTGATCTTGCTCGATGTGATGATGCCCAAACTCAATGGCATGGACACCTTAAAGCAACTGCGACAGCATTGGCAGACACCGGTATTGATGCTCACCGCAAAAGGGGAAGACATAGATCGCGTGCTCGGCTTAGAACTCGGCGCCGATGATTATTTGCCCAAACCCTTTAATGACCGTGAGTTGCTGGCGCGAATTCGAGCCATTTTACGCCGCACGCAAACGCCCACCCCGCATAAAAGTGCCGAAGACATTCAGTACATGGACATCACCTTGTACCCCGGCAAACAAGAGGCCTACTGCTCTACACAACTCATTGATCTTACCTCAACCGAATTTGCTCTATTGCGCTATTTAATGGAACACGCTGGCAACACAGTCACCAAAGAGGTGCTCAGCGTCGATGTACTTGGCAAGCGGCTCGCGGCCTTTGATCGCGCCATTGATATGCACGTATCGAACTTGCGTAAAAAGTTGCCTGAACGTCAAGACGGCAAGCCGAGAATTAAAACCTTGCGCGGCCGCGGCTATTTATTTGTCGAATAAAGAAAAGACCCCATGATGAGAATACCGAAAATCACCAGCTTATACGGCCGAATCTTCGCCATTTTCTGGTTTACTTTACTGTTAGTGGTGATGGCGGCCATTTTACTGCCTCATTTAGATCCCCGAAATGGGCGTGACATTAGCCAGCACGAACAAAACAGACTTGAGCAAGTTAAACAGCGCATTGAATCTGTCTATCAAAAAAGCCAGAGTATTGGCCGTGTATTATTCGTCTTAGAGCGCGATTTTCCCCCTGCGCCGCCTCGCGCTGAACGCAATCGAGACAACCCGCCCCCCGAGCCCCCTCTGGCACCGGAAAAACGGGTTAACTTCTTTCTTACCGATGAGAGTGGTCACATGCTCACGGCGAGATTAACCGAGAAAAATCAATACCGCGCCCAAGCGTTGCGCACTTTAATGAATGGACTGGAAAACCAAGAGACGGCGAAACAACAATTAATTGGCCGCTATCGGGTAACGGGGCCATTGCCGGTGACTCTCGGCGAACAAACCTATTACCTGTACTCGACCGCCCTCAACCAAAAAAGCTTGCCGTTTATCTTACAAGTACTCAATCGACCTTATCAGCTGTTGCTCGCCATCATGTTGGTCAGCACGCCGTTTCTCTTGTGGTTAGCTTGGGCGTTGAGTCAACCTGCCCGACGTTTAGAACTCGCGGCACAACGGGTATCACGCGGTGAGTTTGTCAGCGATCCTGAGCTGGAAAAGGGTCCCTCGGAGTTTCGCCAAGCCGGTAAAAGCTTTAACCAAATGGTGGCGGCGGTCAATCAAATGATCAACGGTCAACAAAGACTGCTGTCCAACATTTCTCACGAATTGCGCTCGCCGTTAACGCGCTTACAAATGGCCAATGCCCTGGCGATTCGCAAGCAAGGTAGCTCGGCCGAACTCGAACGAATCGAGACCGAAGCGCAGCGTTTAGAAGCCATGATTGCTGAATTATTGAAACTTTCACGAACCCAAGTCGATACCCACACCGACCGAGAACAGATCTCCCTACAAGCGCTGTGGGGCGATATTCTCAACGATGCCAAGTTCGAAGCGCAACAAATGGCCATGGTACTCAACTACCCGGTCATTCCAGAGCGCGAAATTCAAGGCACGCCTTCTTTGCTGATGAGTGTGATGGACAACCTAGTGCGCAACGCGATTTATTACGGCAACCAACGAGTACAAATCGAATTTTTAGTTGAGAAAGACAACCTAACCGTCAAAGTCAGTGATGATGGCGACGGCGTGCCAGAAGAAGAGCTCGATGCCATCTTCCGTCCTTTTTATCGCGTCTCTACCGCTCGCGACCGACACTCTGGGGGAACCGGGTTAGGGTTAGCCATCACTGAAAGTGCAATTCTTAAGCACAACGGCAGTATTCATGCTAACCTAGGTTCACTAGGTGGTTTGACGGTAAGCTTCACCTTACCCTTAGTGACCAAATAACCACATTGGATTTAATGTTGATAATAGATTGTATTTCATATTAAATTGTTCAAATCAACCACGGAGGACTGATAATGTCACATACTTTCCCTGAACTTCCTTACGCTTACGACTCTCTATCGCCTTACATCGATGCAAAAACGATGGAAGTTCACTACAGCAAGCACCACAAAACTTATTTCGACAAGTTTACTGCGGCTATCGCAGGTACGGATCTAGAATCTCAATCTCTTGAAGAGATCTTTGCTTCTGTGTCTTCTCACGGTCCTGCAGTACGCAACAACGGTGGCGGTTTCTACAACCACATTCTTTACTGGAACTGCATGTCTCCTAACGGCGGCGGCGAACCTGTTGGTGAATTAGCAGAAGCGATCAAGAGCACGTTTGGTGACTTCGAAAGCTTCAAAGAAGCCTTTGCTCAAGCAGCCATCACAACGTTCGGTTCTGGTTTTGCTTGGTTGATCGTTCAAGACGGTAAACTAAAAATCACCTCAACAGGCAACCAAGACAACCCACTAATGGACGTTGCAGCGGACCAAGGTCAACCTATCCTTGCTCTTGACGTTTGGGAACACGCTTACTACATCAGCTACCAAAACCGTCGCCCTGAGTACATCGATGCTTGGTGGAACGTGGTTGACTGGACAGCAGTAAACGGTTTCTACAAAGAAGCGTTGGCTAAATAAGTCAATGTGATCGATGTGCTTCATACTTAACGTAAGTCCATGCACATTGAGCAGAAACATCAAGGCAGGGGATCCCCTGCCTTTTTTCTTGGCCTCATTCGGCAATCTTCATATACTGTGCGCATTGTTTTCTCAGCACGGTTTAGATCACCATGTTTGATATCGCCCTATACGAACCCGAAATTGCCCCCAACACAGGTAATATAATTCGCCTTTGCGCCAACTGCGGAGCGCATTTACACCTTATTGAGCCACTGGGCTTTGACTTTGAAGAAAAAAAATTGCGCCGCGCTGGCCTGGATTATCACGATTTAACCCGCGTCACTCGCCACAAAAACTATCAAGCATTTATCGACCATCTAGAGCAAAAAAGGCCTAATCAATATCGTTTGTTTGCCTGCACCACGAAAACCACGCATCACCATGTCGATGGTCAGTTCCAAGCCGGAGACGTTTTATTATTTGGCCCCGAAACCCGTGGTTTGCCGGCGGAGATCATTGAAAGCTTGCCACTCGAGCAGCGTCTGCGCATTCCGATGCAGCCGGACGCACGCAGCCTCAACCTTTCTAACTCTGTTGCCATTATTGCTTATGAAGCTTGGCGTCAAATGGGCTTTAACGGCGCGGTATAAACGGGTTAATCAATTCAACAACATCGTTAAAACAATTCCTTGTTGAATCTTCAACAAAAACAAAGGGGATCAAACCGATCCCCTTGTATTGGCCGTGGCTATGGCAATTTTTTATGCTCATCAGACGACGTCTCGGAAGCCTCATCAGACTGGCGCTGGTACTCACCTTCATAAGTTTTACCCTGTCCCGACTGTCCGGAAAAACCGCGGTCCTGATAAGCCGAGCGAACCACTAAACGCTCCATTAGCGTTTGCGCGATTTTTTGTCGCCATGGCGGAAACAATAAAGCCAAGCCAATCGCATCGGTCATAAAGCCCGGCGTTAACAACATCAATCCCGCTAAGGCGAGCGCCAACCCTTCCACCATGGTCTTGGCGGGAACTTGACCTTGCTGCCACTGATGTTGCGCACTGGCAATCACGGCGACACCTTGTTGTTTAACCAACCCAGCCCCAACTACCGCGGTAAAAAGGATGAGCGTGATCGTCCAGCCTACCCCTAACCAAGTGCCCAATTGGATGATCAAGGTAATTTCGATAATGGGCACACAAACAATCAAAAGAAACAGTAATGGCATGGCTCTCTCCCCACGGTTATTGTGTATCGCAGATTGGTATTTCCCTTTCGGTTTAGAGGGATAAATCGGTTTATCTCGACAAAACCTAACGCGCTCTGTCTTTGCGTTTGCCCTTTTGTCGTCAGTTTAACGGCTTTGCAGCCCTCTTTTTTGACATTGGGTTATCTGACTAAAAAAGCGTCACTCAGCTCATAGTAACAGAAATGGTGAATAACGTCCGTAAGCTTGGTAGTGATCGCCTCTGGACTGACACGGTGAAAATTATCTTTACAATTCTATTGGTCAAATAACCAACTGACCCGCTTATCGTGATCGTCACCCGTGATATTGTCGGTAAACTAGGCCATTGAAATCGCTCATAGGTCGTCAAGCTCGTATTCCGTTCGTCGCTGTTTTGGCAAAGGGGCCGTCTCTCACTCGACTACATACGCCCAGCAGCGTAAGCAGCCAACCGGGCGATAATTTCCAGCGCCAACTAAAGGCGTTATCCAGTATACTGACAAGCATCGATATAAAATGAAGGCTACCATGAAATATTTGTTGAGTTTATTTTGGCTGCTGGCCATCAGTTTTTCGCCCTTGAGTCAGGCGCTAGACTTACAAAAAAACACCGTACTGACTCAACAAAACCAAAATCAGCGCTTTGGGCCTGTCGATCAAGTTTTCGCTTTTAGTGCCTTCTCACAAGACCAGTCACTGTATCTCGACTGGCAAATCGAACCGGGCTACTACTTATACAAAAAAAGCATCAAGGTGATGACACCCACCGGACCATTGAGCCTGACCTTGCCCAGCGCTCTGTCTCATTTTGATGACTTTTTTGGTCAGGTTGACATTTATCGTCAAGCGCTGTCGACGACGCTCCCCCTGCCGCCGCAAGAATCAGTAAGCCAGATCCAAGTCACCTATCAAGGCTGTGCCGATGCCGGTTTTTGCTATCCTCCCACAACCAAAACCCTAGATGTTACCGGCAGTGATCCCCATCTTGTCGAGCCCGCGAGCTTGGGCGTATCAAAGCCAACCAGCAGTACAACACCAACCGGTAATACCACGCCAACCCGTGCCGCTACGCAAAGCAAGGTCGAACTGCAAGACTACTCAGCAAATGTGGCAGCCGATCCCTCGAAAAACCAAGCAGGCCAACATTGGTGGACTCCCTTGCTGTTCGTGCTTTTTGGCGTAGGTCTCGCTCTGACGCCTTGTGTACTGCCGATGTACCCCATCGTCACCAGTTTGGTCTTGGGCCAAGGTCAGATCTCCACGGCCCGTACCTTTGCTTTGGCTTTTACTTATGTACAAGGCATGGCCATCACCTACACCGGCTTGGGGTTGATTGTCGCCTCGCTTGGTTTGCCATTTCAGGCAGCTTTGCAACAACCGCCGGTGTTAATTGCACTTAGCTTACTCTTTGTCGCCCTAGCCGCGTCTATGTTTGGTCTCTACACCTTACAGTTACCCAGCCGATTGCAAACGCGCTTTAATCAGTGGAGTAACCAAGCCCAAGGAGGCCGCTTAGGGGGCGTGTTTGTGATGGGGATGATTTCTGGCTTAGTGTGCTCGCCCTGTACCACCGCTCCCTTATCTGGTGCTTTGTTGTATGTGGCACAAACGGGCAATATGTGGATTGGTGCCATCACGCTTTATGCCTTGGCTATCGGCATGGGCATCCCTCTTATTTTGGCCGCGATGTTTGGGCAAAAGTTACTGCCCAAAGCCGGTATGTGGATGAACGACATCAAGACCTTGTTTGGTTTTTTACTGCTCGCCGCCCCGCTGTTTTTACTTGAGCGCTTAGTCTCTAGTGCCATCGCCAGCAGTTTATGGGCTTTGCTGGGTCTGTGTGCTTTTGCTTGGCTCTGGCACAGGCAAAGTCACTTTTCGCCCAGCCGCCTGCGCAGTGCGGCCGCGATCATCGCCATCTTAGGTCTCAATTTAAGTACTTACTCGCTATACCGCATTTGGTTACCGCCGACGGCGAGCGCCCCAACTCACACACTGTCTTTTACCTCCGTTACCAACTTAGCGGAGCTCGAGGCGCAATTGCTCAGCGCCAAACAAGCGCAGCAACCAGTAATGATAGACTTCTACGCCGATTGGTGCGTCGCGTGTAAAGAGTTTGAACACAAAACCTTTAACGATCCCGATGTGCAAGCCAAATTGGCTCATTACCGACTACTGCAAATTGATGTCACCGCCAATAACGCAGAGGACCAAGCGGTGCTCAAGCACTTGGCGGTTCTCGGACTACCGACATTGGACTTTTGGACCAACAGTGGTGAGTTAAAATCGGCAGCTAGAGTCAGTGGATTTTTGTCCGCGCAAGACTTTATCAATCACTTAGAGAATAATTCGCTGTAATTGTGCTCACCTAGGTGGGAAAGTGAACACTTCACTTTCCCACCTAGAAGATCCAAAGTGTCAACCAAGTTGTCTTTGTTCACCTCAGCCCACCACACCTCACACTTTTCGAACTTGAAACTAGAGCTGCATCAGAATTTACGCTTAGTACGGTTGTGTGTTTACCCCGTCCGTCTCATACTGCTCTTTCACCGTTTAGGGGGCGTTATGGACACTCAATACACTATCGCGATCGCGGATGATCACCCTTTATTTCGCAATGCACTTTTTCAATCGGTTCACATGGCAATCAGCGGTGCCAAGCTCATAGAAGCGTCGACATTAGACGAGTTATGTACGTTACTGGCCACCAATGACGACATCGACCTGCTGCTGTTGGATTTAAAAATGCCGGGTACGGAGGGCATGTCTGGGCTGATCCAGTTGCGACAAAGCTACCCAGAGCTGCCGATTGTGATTGTCTCGGCCAGTGAAGATGCCCAAGTGGTTACCCAAGCGAAACACCACGGCGCTTTTGGGTTTATTCCTAAATCCACCGATATGCGCCACCTCATCCAAGCTTTGCAAACCATCTTAGCCGGTGACCCTTATTTTCCCGCCACTCTGATCGACGATAACTTTAAACCCGATCCCATCAATGACAAGTTGGCGACCCTGACGCCGCAGCAAGCCAAAGTCTTACACATGTTGTCAGAGGGCTTACTCAATAAGCAAATTGCCTATGAGCTCAATGTCTCGGAAGCGACCGTCAAGGCACATATGACTGCCATTTTTCGCAAATTAGGCGTCAACAACCGCACTCAAGCTTTGATTGCCTATAGCAAAACCGAACTCTCGTAACGGAAGTTTTTCGTTACCGCATACTTTTTTATTGCATACTTGCGCAATGTCCATACTTCACAACAGCCAAAGTAACGGCCTTAACCGTTATTTTGCGTTGCCTATCTATCGATATTCTTAATCAATAAGATTAATATAAATTTTTACACTAATGTCACCTGATTGGCTCGTCCATACGTTATACTCAGTGGGTTACCATTACTTAACTAAGGAGAGTTACGTCATTGCTTGATATTATTGTGACGCAATTTGTCGTGTTATGGGCCGTGGTCGATCCCATCGGTTCGGTGCCTGTCTATTTATCTCAAACTCAACACTTAACCCCCAAACAGCGCAAGGCCGTCGCCGCGAAAGCCGTTATCATTGCGAGCGGAATTTTATTTTTCTTCCTCGTGGCTGGGCAGGTGCTGTTAGAGGCCATGCAAATTCCCCTACCGGCGTTTCAGGCGGCAGGCGGCTTGGTGTTGTTGATTTTTGCCCTCACGATGATCTTTGGCGAAGGAAAACCCGGCCAGGAGCAAAGACTGTCACAAAGTGCAAGTAAACACGAACTGTCTAACATGGCGGTATACCCTCTCGCGATGCCGTCAATTGCGTCGCCTGGCGCCATGATGGCGATTGTGATGCTCACGGATAACCATCGCTACTCGTTGTACGATCAAGTGGTCACCGCAGGAATTTTAGTGCTGGTCCTCTTGATCACTTGGCTGTTACTCCTCGGAGCCAATGGCATCAATAAACTAATTGGCCAAGCTGGCGCGGCGATCATCAGCCGCGTGATGGGGCTAATTTTAGCGGCGATCGCCATCAGTAATTTGCTGCAAGGGATCAAAGATTTCTTTATTGCGAGCGGCAGCACTACGACTTTTGGCTAATACGTGGCCTTATACTGAGTCATAAAACCGGCGAACTTTATTAAGCACCTGATTATCAGGTGCTTTTTATTTTGTTCTCCCCGACTAAAGTACAACACCCTCCTTGACGATCTCCTGCTACCTTATTAATGCAACATTTCATTAACATTTAAGGAGACAGGCGATGGCTTTTGAATCTTCTGAACAAGCTCAAACCTACTGGAAAGAAAACTTAAGCATTATGGGTACCCTTTTGGCGATTTGGTTTGCCGTGTCCTATGGCGCGGGCATTCTGTTTGTCGATGTACTTAATAATATTCAATTTGGCGGCTTTAAACTCGGCTTTTGGTTTGCCCAACAAGGCTCGATATACACCTTTGTCGCTTTGATTTTTATCTATGTGGTCAAGATGAACGCACTCGATAAAAAATACCAAGTCAATGAAGACTAAGGAGCCTTTGTATGGATATTCAAACTTGGACGTTTATT
>JBFGYW010000107.1:0-10763 GCA_041587235.1 Vibrio sp. | reverse complement strand
CGTTAGCTTTGTTTATCAGAGGCATTAATCACCCTTGGTAACGATTGATGCGATACCATTTCATTCTAAACTCAATGGTCAAGTTGCAAGTGATACGAATGTGAAAAATGAATAATTTTATATCTAAGTGAATAAAATCATTCTACATTTTGTGACTCAATCGCATAGATACCATGAGATTATATGTGATCGACTTAACATAAACTTATTGCTTTTAATACGCCTCAAATCGAAGCGGTTCGGTTTGAGGTATGGAGTAGGGGGTTAGAGCTTATTGAGCACCGAAGGAATGGCGGCTAAAACGTCTTGGCCAAAGGCGATGCTACGCTCAGGAGACCAGCCGTAGATATCGTCTGGGCAATCATTGTGATCTTTGAAAGGCATTTCAATGGTGTAAGACAAGCAGTGAAATTGCTCGGCAACCCATTTAGAGCCCACGGTGAGGTTGGCGCTGCCAGGGGCGTTTTTGGGGTAGCCAAATTGGTCCTGAAATTCTGGTGTGATGGTGAGCAAGGCTTGTTTAAACGTGTCTTCTAGGTCTTTTATTTTGTCGTTGTAACTCGGTACGCCCTCAGAGCCGGCGACAAAATTATACGGAATCGCTTCATCGCCGTGAATATCGAGAAACAGATCAATCCCCGTTTCTAGCATTTTTTCGCGTACGTAAAACACCTCTGGGCTTTTTTCTATACTGGGGTTTTGCCATTCTCGATTTAAATTAATGCCCAGGCTATTGGTTCGTAAATGACCGCGGATACTGCCGTCAGGGTTCATGTTAGGCACCAAATAAAACACCGCTTGGCTGAGTAGCACTCGGCTAAGGGCATCGGTATTGTCGAGTAAACGCTGTAATAGCCCTTCCATAAACCATTCGGTCATGGTTTCTCCGGGGTGTTGTCTGGCGGTGATCCAAATGTGTTTTTTCCCTGCTTCTGGCTCGCCGATGGTCAATAAGCTGATGTCATTATTATCGTGAGTCTGACCAAGAGTGGATAGCGTCACCTCGGGATGTCGTTGCGCTTGGTGGAGTAAATCGAGGTGTCTTTCATAACTGTAAGGGGCGAAATAGGCAAAATACATCGATGCGCATTCAGGGTAAAACGTAAACGACAACGCATCGCCGTCGAATTCGGTATCGATGCGAAACCATTCTTCGCGGTCGTATGAGGCCACCACGCGATAGTCTGGCCAGCCTTCTGGGTAAGCCGACTTGGCTAAGTCGTTAATAGTGATGCAGTGTTTTTGATGGGGCTGGCTCTCTAAACGAAAGCAAAACCATTGGGCGATATCGGTGTGCTGATCGGGGGGAATCGTCAGTTGGATGTCATCACGTTGCGATGCCTTTACAACGTGGATGTTACCCGCTTCAAAATTACTCAGTATTTTCATGGTGTCTGTTCCGTCTTGCCTTAGTTTTATATTAATCTCAAACCGTACTTGCCCTTATCTTTTATTGAAAAGGGCAGGTTGGCGACTTGTCAATGAAAAACGCCAATGCCAACGTTAGCGCACAAACTGTTTATTGACTCGACGCGCGAGTTTGATCATCAATTCGTAGGAAATCGTACCGACGTGCTGAGCCACTTTTTCGATTGGCAGTTGTTCGCCCCAAAACTCAACGCGATCGCCGACTTTATCTTGTGCTTGCAGGCCAAGGTCAACGGTGATCATGTCCATCGACACGCGGCCAACAATTGGCACTTCACGGCCATTAATCACCACAGGTGTCCCGGCTGGAGCATTTCTTGGGTAGCCATCGCCATAGCCCATGGCCACCACGCCAATGGTGGTGTCTTGGTTTGATGACCAGGTCTCGCCGTAGCCAATTGGTTGGTTCGCTCGGTGGGCTCGAACGGCGATCAATTTGGACTGCAATGTCATGGCCGGTTTTAAATTGTGCATACTGCCGACTTCATCGTCGTTCGGGCTGGCGCCGTAAAGGGCAATCCCGCCGCGCATATAATCAAAATGCGCTTGGGGCCAATACAAGATACCTGCCGAATTGGCCAAGGTTTTCGGTCCGGGGTAGGCTTTCGTGGCGGCCAAAAAACACTCGATTTGATGGGGGGTAGTGGCCGCTTGGGTGTCATCGGCGCAGCTAAAGTGGCTCATAAAACCGAGATCGCCTCGGCACTGGCCGCTGGCCTCAATTTGGCTGACGTAATGGGCAACATCACTGGGTTCGACACCGATGCGGTGCATGCCTGTATCAACTTTTAGCCACAGTGAAATGGGCGACTCGAGTTGTGTCGTCAGTAAATCATCGAGCTGTTCTTGGCAGTGAATCGCGCTGTGGAAATTCAATTGAGCGGCAGTGATAAGGTCGTCACGGCAAAAACACCCTTCAAGTAGCAGTATCGGTTGTTCGATACCAGCTTGGCGAAGCTCAATGGCTTCTTCGATACGAGAAACCGCAAACATCTTGGCATCGGGTAACGCTTTTGCGACCTCAATGGCATTGTGGCCATAGGCGTCCCCTTTGATCACCGCGATCACTGGCTTTCCTTGGCATTTCTGGCTCAGTTGACGGTAATTGTGTTGAATGGCAGCGAGGTTAATAATGGCTTGAGCAGTGATCATATCTTGTCCTTGATGAGCTCACGTCAAAGTCAAACGAAGGCGACGCGAGAGTGATTACATAATAGAGCGTTCAGCAAGTAGTAGGCCAGTTTGTTCATTTACCCGGTTTCGGTGCAGCAACGGGCTAAAGTGATAACGGCGCTGAAATGAGGGACTTGAACGCGCTTTTGAGCAATATACTCCGCTTGCGGTGAAATAGCACTATTGATTTTATTTAATGCCAATATTTGACAGTAAAATAGCATTTATAACTAGTTAAATGAGTTTGTTGATTTAAGAAGATTTAAGCTGACAGTGGATTTATCCTAAGATGACCATACGTTACCATCGGCTGGTTGTGGTGTGAATGCACTAAAATTGTGCAAATTGAGCCCTTTTTTGGTGCGATATGGTGATATAATGGTGTTTTTGCTTTTTGAACCATGAATGGCTCGACACTCATACTCATAAAAGTGAGATTTAAATCACAATATCGATTATTTTGTTTTATGGTTAAAAATCAGAGTTTATTCCTGTTTAGAGCTGAGCGAAAAAATTAACATGACGTGCGGCTTCTGACATAAAGCATAACAAATACTAATTTTGAGATGATTTTTGAATTTAAATGTCGATTTTATTTCAAATTTAAGATGAAAATAATTCTCGCCCACTCTCAGTTTGTTTTGAATAAATATTCACATTTTTGGATTTTTGTGCATATATTGCCAGTTTTAGACCATTTCGTGCCTATTTTATTGTTGAAATTGACTCTTGTTGTCACGGATTTTGCACTATAGTCTGAGTATCGAAACTGATGAATCACTAACTTGATAAACCAAATTGTTGGACGGAGAGAACGAAATGGAACTTAAGCAACCTTACTTATTGTTTTTAGGTGACGCCCCTGATGCACTGGCTGCCAAAGTCGCACAAGGCATTAAAACATGGCGCCCAGAGTTTTGTGTTGGGCAATTTCGTTTACCAAGCTGCCAAGCCGATGTGGGTCTGACAGACCTCTCGATCGCTGAGGCGGTTGAAGCAGGCGCTAAAACATTGGTGATTGGTGTGGCAAACCGCGGTGGTTTGATCTCACAAGAATGGCGAGCGGTATTACTCGAAGCGGTTGAAGCAGGAATGGACATTGCCGCAGGTCTGCATAACAAACTTACTGATATTCCTGAGCTTGTTGCAGCGGCAGAGAAAAAAGGCACTCAACTATTTGATGTGCGCTATCCCACTCAAGATTACCCTGTTGCAAACGGTAAAAAACGCTCAGGCAAACGCCTGTTAACGGTCGGTACGGACTGCTCTGTCGGTAAAATGTACACCTCACTTGCACTCGAAAAAGCCATGAAAGAGCGCGGCATGGACGCTGATTTTCGCGCCACAGGACAAACGGGTATTTTGATCACCGGTGGCGGTGTGAGTGCCGATTGCGTGGTGGCGGACTTTATTGCTGGCGCGATTGAAGCGATCACGCCCGCTGCGGCTGACAATCACTGGGATGTGGTCGAAGGTCAAGGTTCGCTGTTCCACGCTTCTTACGCAGGTGTGACCACCGGCCTTATCCACGGCTCTCAACCCGATGCTTTAGTGCTGTGCCATGAGCCAACTCGAGCTCACATGCGCGGGCTGCCAGAATACGCATTACCGGACTTGCAAAAGTGCATTGATGCCAACTTAGCCACGGCAAGTTTAACTAACCCCAACGTCAAATTTGTCGGCATTTCGATCAACACATCCGGTATGAGCGAAGACGAAGCTTTGGCTTATATGGATAAAGTGGAGTCTGAAATTGGCCTGCCAGCGGTTGACCCATTCCGTCAAGGCGTTGCGCGTATCGTTGACAATCTTGTGGAGTTGTAATGGAGATCAAACTGTCTACTCAGTCTTGGCCTATACGCGGTAGCTTTACGATTTCTCGCGGCAGTCGAACTCAGGCTGAAACCTTGATTGTTGAGCTCACAGAACAAGGAGTAACGGGGCGCGGTGAGTGTGTCCCTTACGCTCGCTATGATGAGTCGCTAGAGAGTGTCAGAGCTGAGATTGAAAACATTCAAGAAGAAATCGAAGCGGGGATCACTCGTGAGCAGCTCCAGGTGTTATTACCGTCCGGTGCTGCCCGTAATGCTGTTGATTGTGCCTTGTGGGATCTCGAGTGTAAATTGAATCAACAAACCATTTGGCAACGAGTTGGCATCGAGCCACAATCGCTAACCACGGCTTACACTCTCTCACTCGACAGTGCGGAAAATATGCGCCAAGCGGCAGTGGAAAACGCACATCGTCCCTTGCTCAAACTCAAACTGGGCGGGGCTGGCGATCTAGAACGCGTACAAGCCGTGCGAGAAGGGGCGCCGAATGCCAAAATCATTCTCGATGCCAATGAAGCTTGGAGTATTGATGACTATCGCACCTTGATCCCGCATTTGCTCGAGCTTGATGTGGCGATGATTGAGCAGCCTTTTCACGCCAATGATGACGCAATACTTGACGATCTACCACGACCGATTCCTATTTGTGCGGACGAGTCTTGTCACGACCGTCAAAGCCTGAAAAAAATTATCGGTCGCTACGATATGATCAACATTAAAATCGACAAAACCGGTGGCTTAACCGAAGCCCTGGCCTTGAAAGCAGAAGCGGAAGAGGCGGGTTTACAAGTGATGGTTGGTTGTATGTTGGCGTCGTCATTGAGTATGGCACCGGCGTTTGTTGCTGCGCAAAATGCCATTGTGGTCGATCTCGATGGGCCGTTATTACTGGCTGAAGATATCGAACAAGGGATTGAATTTACAGATGACGCTATGCTGCCATTTACACCGGCATTGTGGGGTTAAAGGAGTCTAATATGGAACGTATTGTTTATCTAAACGGCGAATTTATCAAAGAAAGCGAAGCAAAGATCTCAATCTTTGATCGTGGCTTCTTATTTGCTGACGCGGTGTATGAAGTCACGGCAGTCTTGGACGGCAAACTGATAGATAACCCAGGGCACCTTGCTCGCCTACAGCGCTCGTCGACAGAATTAGGCATTAAACTGCCAGTGACCGGTGAAGAGCTGACTGCCATTCAACGTCAATTGATTGAGCGTAATGACTTGGTTGAAGGCGGCATTTACCTGCAGTTGACACGCGGTGCAGAAACCGACCGCGACTTTATGTACAGCGATGATATCGAGCCGACTTTGATGTTATTTACGCAAAGTCGCCCTGTGATAGAAAGCCCGAAAGTGAAAAAGGGCATCAAAGTTATTTCGATTGATGATATTCGCTGGCGTCGTCGCGATATCAAAACCACCAGTTTGTTGCCGGCCTGTTTAGCGAAAAAAGCCGCTCATGACGCGGGTTGTGACGATGTGTGGTTGATTGAAGACGGCTTTGTTACCGAAGGCGGTGCGAGCAATGCGTATATTATTACTCATGATAATAAATTGATCACTCGTCCACTCAGTAACGACATTTTACACGGTATTACCCGTGCTTCATTGATGGCCTTGGTGGAGCAATTGGGCCTTGAAATAGAAGAGCGTTTGTTCACTATTGATGAAGCCTACCAAGCGAAAGAAGCCTTTATTAGCTCGGCGACCACTTTTGTCTGGCCAGTTGTAGAGATTGATGGCAAAGCGATCAACGATGGCAAACCGGGCGAAGCTTCCTTGGCGCTGCGTGACATCTACATTAAAACCGCCAAAGAGTTAGCCGAATAATCACCGCCTTTTGTGATAAAAACTTATATCAACCCAGCTAAGGCTGGGTTTTTTTGATTTCTCTTCACAGACTTTGTATTCAAATCAACGAGTATTATCCCTTTAGACTAACATTGAGTTAAATCATCAGTGACAAAGGAGACAGTGATGTTAAAAACAACAACTTCGACGGTGGATGGTAAACCGATTGAAACCTATTTGGATGTCGTGGTCGGCGAAGCCATCTTAGGGGCCAATGTCTTTAAAGATATTTTTGGTGCGATCCGCGATATCGTCGGCGGCCGTTCCGGCTCTTATGAGCAAGAGATGGGCAAGGCGCGCGCGATTGCTTTTCAAGAAATGGAAGAAAAAGCCTTTCAGTTAGGGGCCGATGGCATTGTCGGCATTGATATTGACTACGAAGTGGTCGGCGCCAAAGGCGGTATGATGATGGTGAGTGTCAGCGGTACGGCGGTAAAGTTTAAATTATAATCAGATGGGTATAAAAAGGGGCGTGAGGCCCCTTGAGAAAACGAGCCGCTTAATGTTTGCGAGTCTTACCGTAGCGAACTAAATCTTGTCCTTGATGGAAAATTTCTTCTGTTACCCAGCGGCCGAGTAAAAGTTGCTGCTTGTCATCGAGAAGGGCAATGAAGCGTCGGCCATCTGCGTTGCTGGTGGCCAGCGCAATTCCCGCGACTTGATCAATGCCAAGAGAGCCATTTTCGGCCGCGCTGATGAAGGTTTCAAGCTCTTCCATGGTGCTAATGATGTTTTGGTCAAAATTCATGATGGTTTGTCTGTTGCTGTTGATCTCAATTCTGTAGTAATTTATCAGATTATAACTTGAGTCTCGAACCCTTTTTCCGCGAGACCTTTCATGGAGAGAAACTGTGCCGACCAATCCATCCCCAGCGATTTTGTATTACGTCTACGATCCTATGTGCTCTTGGTGCTGGGGCTACGCGCCAACCTGGCAAACCATCAAAGCCCATTTATCGGCTGATATCGAGGTGCGTTACGTGCTTGGTGGCCTTGCCCCGGATAGCGATGTGCCGATGCCCTTGGCGATGCAACAGCAAATTGCATCCTATTGGCGAAAAATTGAAGCCTATTTGGGCACGCCATTTAATCACGACTTTTGGTCGAACAACACACCGCGCCGTTCTACTTATCCCTCTTGCCGTGCTGCGCTTGCCGCTCGTTGGCAAGGCCGTGAAGTCGAGATGGTCAAGGCGATTCAAGAAGCGTATTACCTCCATGCCAAAAATCCGAGCGACGACGACGTATTGCTGACTCTGGCGCAAGAGATTGGCCTTGATATGGACACCTTTCGCACCGATTACGCCTCTGAAGCGTTGAATAATGAGTTTGAACAAGAGCTCGATTTTGCTCGTCGTATAGGCGCCAGCGGTTTTCCAAGCTTAATTTTGCGCATCGGTGATCAATGCCAAGCAGTAGGCGTCGACTATCAAAACCCTCAGGCCAGCGTTCAAACCATTGAGTCATACCTTGCTGCCCACTGACTTAGCGCCTCCGTTTCCTATCGACGAGAGTGAACAGACATGCTGTTGATTGAACCACTGACCGAACAACACACAAATGGGGTTGAGCTAATTGTCCTTGCCCCACACCAGGTGAAATACTGCGGGACAGTCAGTGAGTTTCTTTCTGATAAATGCCCAACCACCCACCGATTTGTTATTACCTATCAAGAAGCGGTGGTGGGCTTTTTTAAACTCGATACCCGCTATCAAAAGCATTATGATTTTTGTCCCCCTAATGCATTGGGGTTACGCGCTGTGGCCATTGACCATCGCCACCAAAACCAAGGCTTAGGTCAGCAAATGTTGGCGGTACTCTTTGATTACTTACAACAGAATTACCATCAGTTCGACCGTTTGTTCCTGACCGTGAATTGCAATAACCCGCAAGCCAAAGCCTGCTATCTCAACAGCGGGTTTGTCGATTTTGGGGCAAAGTATTATGGTGGTGCAGCGGGGGCGCAAGATATCATGTGTAAAGTCCTTGTTTCTTCTCATCCTTAACGCTTTTTACCGCTGTTACTGCGACAGCAAGTGGCAACAAACGGTGAAACGTGGTGAATCATCAGGTTTATTGTTTTGATTGCAGCGTAAAATAACGCGTGAAATTAATTATCAAAATTTCATTCCAATTGCTATGAGCACGGCCATTTTTGTCATTCCTTCTCGGTCATTTTTTCATTTTAGGTCTGCTTTTTGCTTTATCTTCATATATGTTAAAAAATTCCATTAAAAAAACACAAAAATGAAATTTAAGTTGTATTTTTCATTTGTGGTTGTTAGTTTTCAAATGCAACTGGTTTGTTATTTGTTGGAAAAATGTAAATAACATCATTAAGTTACATGCAGGTAGCCTCAATCATTAATTGAAATGAAGGTTTATGACTTACTTGTCTTTAAGGAAGGATTCTTATGAGCAATCAAGTACCAAGCTCGGCAAAAGTAGTGATTGTAGGTGGCGGGGTGATTGGATGCAGTATTGCGTACCACCTGACCAAATTAGGGATTAAAGATGTGGTTCTCCTAGAGCGCAAAACGCTGACTTGCGGCACCACATGGCATGCTGCTGGTCTAGTGCCGACGTTGCGCGCGTCATACAACATGTCGATGTTGGCCAAGTACAGTGCCGATCTATACGAAAATTTGGCGCAAGAAACCGGGCAAGAAACCGGCTTTGTTCGCAATGGGTCCTTGACGATTGCCACCAACAAAGAACGCTTAGCAGAGTTAAAGCGCGGTGCGTCGATGGCCAAAGTCGCCGGTTTTCCCTGTGATGTTATCAACGCTGAGCAAGCTAAGGACTTATGGCCACTACTAAACACCGATGGCGTGCTTGGCGCGGTACACTTGCCGATGGATGGCATGACCAGCCCTGTTGATGTCACCCAAGCCCTGGCGAAAGGCGCGCGTATGGGTGGAGCAACCATCATTGAAAACGTGCAAGTGCTCGACATTAAAAGTCGCGATGGCTTTGCTGCCGGTGTTGTCACCGACAGTGGTGATATTGATGCCGAATACGTGGTGAACTGCGCGGGTATGTGGGCGCGAGATTTCGGCCGCCTTGCCGGTGTCAATGTGCCACTGCACGCCGCTGAGCACTACTATATTGTGACGGAAAACATTCCCGCCATTACCCATCGTCTGCCAACTCTGCGCGACATGGATGGCTATTGCTACTACAAAGAAGACGCCGGCAAACTGTTGGTCGGTATGTTTGAGCCCGGTGCTAAGCCTTGGGGCATGGATGGTATTCCCAAAGATTTTAGCTTTGATGAATTACCGGTGGATTTTGAGCACCTCGAACCTTATCTCGAGTCGGCGATGCATCGCGTGCCGATTCTTGAAAACACCGGTCTGCAGGTGATGTTTAATGGTCCAGAGTCATTTACTCACGACGATCGCTACCATTTAGGTGAAGCGCCAGAGCTGAGAAATTACTTCGTCGCCGCGGGCTTTAACTCGGTGGGAATTCAATCTGCTGGCGGTGCAGGTAAAGCCTTGGCCGAGTGGATCCACAAGGGTTACCCCACCGAAGATCTCTGGAGTGTTGATATTCGCCGTAATATGCCGTTTCAAGGCTCAAAATCGTATTTGTTTGACCGTACGACCGAAACACTGGGCCTTTTGTACGAGACCCATTACCCGTTCAAGCAGTTTAAAACCGCTCGTGGTGTGCGTCGTTCGGTTTTGCACGACAAGTTGGCTTGTTTAGGCGCAGTGTTCGGGGTTGAAAATGGTTGGGAGCGGGCGAACTGGTTTGCCGAGCCCGGTCAAAAAGCCGAATACGAATATTCATACGGGCGTCAAAACTGGTTCGAAAACAACCAAAAAGAGCATGAGGCCGTGCGAGAGCGAGTGGGGGTGATGGATCAAAGCTCTTTTTCTAAATACGAAGTGGTCGGCCCAGATGCAGAACGCTTTTTAAATCGGATCTGTTGCAATAATGTTGCGGTACCGGTAGGAAAAATTGTCTATACCCAATGGCTCAATGAGCGCGGCGGTATCGAAGCCGACGTTACCATTACTCGTGTCGCCGAAGATAAGTTTTTCGTGGTTTCCGGCGTGGCAGGGCAAACTCGTGACATGGCGTGGTTACAGCGTAACAAAAAGCCGGAAGAGTTTGTGATCTTTACCGACATGACGTCTGCTTATGCCGTCATCACCGTGATGGGCCCTAAAGCGCGCGATACTCTGTCTAAATTGACCGATAGCGACCTGTCAAACAGCGCCTTCCCCTTTGCTACCTCACAAGAAATCTTTATGCACTACGCCAAAGTGCGCGCGTCTCGCATTACTTATGTTGGAGAGCTCGGTTGGGAATTGTACATGCCAACCGAATACGCACCGAGTGTCTTTGATGCGATTTTAGAAGCGGGCAAAGAATTTGATATTTGCCCATACGGTTACCACACCATGAACTCGCTGCGCATCGAAAAGTGCTTCCGCCACTGGGGACACGATCTGGTTGATGT
>JBFGYW010000106.1:0-10901 GCA_041587235.1 Vibrio sp. | reverse complement strand
CAGCGGTGTGCGCATCAGTGTTGGCAATCGTGAAGAATGCGAAAAAACACTGACTTTTATTCAAAATTTTTATTCTTAACAGAGAAAGGACAATCTCGTGAGCAAGCAGCAAAAAATCCTATTTATTGACCGTGATGGTACCTTGATTGTTGAGCCACCTGTGGATTTTCAAGTCGACCGCCTCGATAAACTTGCCTTTGAACCTTTTGTTATTCCGAGCTTATTGGCACTGCAAGAGGCCGGCTATCGCTTAGTCATGGTCACTAACCAAGACGGTTTAGGCACCGACAGTTACCCGCAAGCAGACTTTGATGCCCCTCACAATATGATGATGGCGGTATTTGAGTCGCAAGGTGTGGTATTTGATGACGTGTTAATTTGCCCGCACTTTGACCGTGACAATTGCACCTGCCGCAAACCCAAACTCGGCATGGTGAAAGAGTATCTTCGCGAAGGCAAAGTCGACTTCCAACACTCTGTGGTGATTGGCGATCGCGAAACCGACTTACAATTAGCAGAGAACATGGCGATCCAGGGTTTGCAATACCACCCTGAAACCTTGAGTTGGCCACAAATTGTGCGCTTGTTGACCGTCAAAGAGCGAACGGCAAAAGTGGTTCGTACCACCAAAGAAACCGACATTCACGTCGCAGTCAACCTAGACCAGAGCGGTGGCAATTCAATCAAGACTGGCTTGGGCTTTTTTGATCACATGTTAGATCAAATTGCTACCCACGGCGGCTTTCAGCTTCAATTGGAGGTCGAAGGCGATCTGCACATCGATGATCACCACACCATTGAAGATACCGCATTGGCAATAGGTCAAGCGCTCAAAGAGGCATTAGGCGATAAGCGCGGCATTGGTCGCTTTGGCTTTAGTTTGCCAATGGATGAGTGTCTTGCCCAATGTGCGCTTGACTTGTCTGGCCGTCCATATCTTAAGTTTGACGCTGAATTTAGCCGTGATATGGTCGGTGATCTGTCCACAGAAATGGTGGTGCACTTTTTCCGCTCTCTGACCGATACTTTGGCTTGCACACTTCACCTAAGCTCGAATGGCGACAACGACCACCACATCATTGAGAGCTTATTTAAAGCCTTTGGCCGTACTTTGCGCCAAGCGATCAAAGTCGAGGGCAATGAACTACCGAGTAGTAAAGGAGTGTTGTAATGTCTCAGCAGCAAAAAGTGGTGATCATCGACACGGGCTGTGCCAACGTTTCCTCGGTGCGCTTTGCCATTGAAAGACTGGGCTACACAGTGACTATTTCACGTGAGCCAGAAGTGGTGTTAGCCGCAGACAAGCTTTTCTTACCAGGCGTTGGCACTGCCAGTGAAGCGATGAAAAACCTCGAGGAACGCGGCCTGATCGAGCTGGTCAAACAGGTAACTCAGCCCTTGCTCGGCATTTGTCTTGGCATGCAGTTATTGGCCAAATTGTCGTTTGAAAAAGGCCAAAAGAGCGATCAAAGTGTCGATTGCCTCGGCTTGTGTGACGCCGAAGTTCGTTTAATGGACAGCGGCGATCTGCCTTTACCACACATGGGGTGGAATACGTTAACACCAGTTGCGGAACACCCGCTATTTCGAGGCATTGGCGAGCAAGATTACGTGTATTTTGTTCACAGTTTTGCCATGCCGGTCGGTGACTACACCATCGCTCGATGTGACTATGGCAATGCGTTCTCTGCGGCCATTCAACACAACAACTTTTACGGGGTCCAATTTCACCCTGAGCGTTCTTCAAAAGTGGGTTCGCGTTTGATTCAGAACTTTTTGGAACTTTAAATAGAATGGATTTGGCCAAGTAGTGCCACAAGGAAATATTATGATTATCCCTGCATTAGACTTAATCGAAGGACAAGTGGTTAGATTGTTCCAAGGCGATTATGGAAAAGTGACGGAATATAAAGTTGACCCTGTCGAGCAATTTGCTCTTTACCAGCAAGCCGGTGCAAACTGGTTACACTTAGTCGACCTCACCGGGGCAAAAGACACCCAAGCACGACAACTAGACCTGATAGAAACCTTGCTTGCCAGTACGCCGGCGAATATTCAAATCGGTGGCGGTGTGAGAAGTGAGCAAGATGTGATTGACTTACTCAACGCGGGCGCTCAGCGCGTTGTCGTCGGGTCGACAGCGGTAAAAAATCCGGCCATGGTTAAAGAGTGGATGCTCAATCACGGCGCGGAAAAAATTGTTCTCGCATTGGATATTAACATCAATGAACAGGGCGAGCGAAAAGTGGCGGTGTCGGGTTGGCAAGAAGACTCTGGCGTCACCATTGAGCAATTGTTAGACGACTATCTCACGGTCGGATTAAAACACGTTCTGTGTACTGACATTTCAAGAGACGGCACGCTTACCGGCTCGAATGTCGAATTGTACCGTGACCTGTGTGCCCAATACCCACAAGTTCAATTCCAGTCGTCGGGCGGGATTGGCCAACTCGACGACATCGCGGCATTAAAAGAAACTGGGGTTGCCGGTGTAATCGTTGGCCGAGCATTGCTCGATGGTAAGTTCACTGCTGAGGAGGCGTTTACATGTTGGCAAAACGCATAATTCCCTGTCTCGACGTTCGCGATGGCCAAGTGGTCAAAGGCGTTCAATTTCGCAATCACGAAATCATCGGTGACATTGTCCCACTGGCGAAGCGCTACGCCGAAGAAGGGGCGGATGAGCTGGTCTTTTACGATATTACCGCGTCCAGTGATGGCCGAGTGGTCGATAAAAGTTGGGTACAACGCGTAGCAGAAGTGATAGACATTCCCTTTTGCGTTGCTGGGGGGATCAAATCCGCTGCTGATGCGGAGCGCATTTTAGAGTTTGGCGCTGACAAAGTCTCGATCAACTCACCAGCCTTGGCGAACCCAAGCCTTGTGACAGATCTGGCAGACCGATTTGGTGTGCAATGTATTGTAGTGGGCGTTGATTCTTACTTTGACAAAGATACCGGCCAATACCAAGTGTATCAATTTACCGGTGATGAGAAACGCACTCAAGCAACACAGTGGCAAACGTGTGACTGGATTGAAGAGGTGCAAAAACGCGGCGCAGGTGAAATCGTGCTGAACATGATGAACCAAGACGGTGTGCGCAACGGCTACGATTTAGAGCAACTGGCCAAAGTGCGTTCTGTGTGTCGCGTGCCTTTGATTGCCTCTGGCGGGGCTGGTGACATGTCACACTTTTCTGATGCATTCTTAAAAACCAATGTCGATGGTGCTCTAGCAGCGTCGGTATTTCACAAACAAATTATTAATATTGGTGAGCTAAAACACTATTTAGCGACCCAAGGGGTTGAGGTAAGAAAATGACCAACAGCACACAGGAGACATCGCTTGTCTCGCGTATTAATTGGCAGAAAGTCGACAATATGATCCCGGCAATCATTCAAGATCAGCAGTCGAGCCAAGTGTTGATGATGGGGTACATGAATCAAGAAGCGCTGGAAAAAACCTTAGCGACAGAGCAAGTGACTTTTTTCTCGCGCACCAAGCAACGTTTGTGGACCAAAGGGGAAACCTCAGGCAACGTGCTGCAATTGGTCAATATTGCTTTAGATTGCGATCAAGACACACTGCTGATCAAAGTCAACCCGATTGGCCCAACGTGTCACACTGGTACAACAACCTGTTTTGACGGTGACGCACAGACCCAAGAAACGCAATTGGTGTGGCTACACCAGCTAGAGCAATTGCTCACCGAACGTAAGAACGCCGATCCCGAAACGTCTTACACCGCTAGCTTATACGCACGTGGTACCAAGCGCATTTCTCAAAAAGTGGGCGAAGAAGGCGTCGAAGTGGCACTGGCGGCGACTTCCGGTGATAAGGATGAGTTAATCTGTGAATCCGCAGATTTGATTTATCACCTGTTCGTGTTGCTTAGCGATCAAGGTTTGTCATTTAACGATGTGATCAACAAGCTCAAAGAACGTCACTAAGTGTTATGATTAAACTGAAACAGGCAGCCTTTGCGCCGCCTGTTTTTTTGCAATGATTCGATTCTTTCCTGTCTTTATCACACAGTGCCACTACCTATCATTATCATTCAGTGCCATCAGCCACAGCATTTTTTAAATTTTTTGCCACTGTCACAAGGACAAGGGTCGTTGCGCTGAATCTTGATCTCACCATTATTCTCGTCGACAACGCCATCGAGGTAGTACCACTGCCCATCTTGACGGCAAAAACGCGACTGTTCAGCCAAGCTGTGTAAACTATTGCCTGCTATATAATCGGCTTTGAAGCTGACAAAACCTTGATCTTCACTTTCCCCATCTTGAGTCGCCGTCACAGTAAGCTTGACCCAGTTCAAGGTAGTCGAGTCGGCAATGCCCTCGCGGTCTTGCTCGGCGTGACACGAGGGGTGATAGGTTTCGACAATAAAATCAACCAAACCTAGTACATGGGCACTGTAGCGCGCGCGCATTAATTGTTCTGGGAATTGAGCACCGCGCGGGTTTTGATGGACGGGCTGACAACAATCGCTATATGGCAAAGAAGAACCACAAGGACAAGGGGAAGTATTCATAAAAAGCTCCAATTTCGTTGGCACTTATTGTACGTCCCTCTTTTGGATTATCAAGCTCAGCAGGCATTTGCTTCAAACATCAACTCTGGTTAATTTCGGTCATTTCAGCGTTATCTACGACTCGGTTAAGCAAAGGGAGTAGGGTGTCCGCATCAAGGCCTAATGCATGTTGTCGCTTTTGAAACTCGGGCCAATCCGCATTTTCATAGTCGATGACTAACAGCAGTACCTGGCCGAGCAAGCCTTGTTTTTGCAAGAGCGCTTTGACGATTTCAGGGTCGAGCGGGGTTTGCGACAAGATATTATCGAGCGGCTGGTCGAGCAGCGAATCGAGCAGCGAAAACATACCGACCAAAAAGGCCTCGCCATGCGTGTAGGGGCTGTCGAGACATTGTACGATGTCATGGCAACGCTGAGCTCGTGATATGGCAAGTTGATACAAGGCATTCGGTTTGCTGCTTTCAATACAAGCGAGGGAGACCAAAGAGGAAAATTGACGAATTTTTTCTTCGCCGAGGTAGGCTAACGCTTGAGAAAATGAGTTTATGCTTTTTTGCAGATAAAAGCGAGTATTGACGTAAGACAAGAGTTTGTAAGACAAAGTCACATCACTGGCGACAATCTGTTCAATGGCTTTGAGATCCATTGGTGTTTGGGCTATTTCTTGACACAACTTGATGGTGGTGAGCAAAGAAGGGTTAACCCGCTTGTTTTGTATCATTTCGGGTTTGCTGAAAAAATAGCCTTGAAACAAGCGAAACCCCGCCGCTTTTGCTTGTTCAAACTCCTGATAGTTTTCCACTTTTTCTGCCAAAAACGTCATTTTAGGGTAAACACTGTGCACTGAGCGAATAAATTTGGCCGCTTTTTCGATGCTCACGATGCGGATATCAAATTTAATGATACCGATAAAAGGCAAAAAGCGCGCCCATGATTTGTGCGGGATAAAGTCGTCAAGTGCCAAGGTATAACCTTGCTCAGACAGGGCTTTCACGGCGGTGAATAAATCATCGCTCGGTGGGCAATCTTCTAAAATCTCGACGATAAGAGACTCTTTGGGAAAGAGATTGGGAATGCCGTTAATCAAACTCTCGTAGGGAAAGTTAACAAAGCCAAATTTGTTGTTCAGCGTGTTGTCGATATTCGCCAGCAGGTGATCAGACAACAAACGACTGGTCGCGAGCTCGGGGTCAATATCGGGGAAGGTGTTTTTAGGACCATCGCGAAACAGAAGTTCGTACCCCTGAGTGTTGAGTTCTACATCAAGTATCGGCTGGCGCGCAATGTAACTGTAAGGCATAAACGGTATGACATCAAAGAATGTATAAATATCATACCGAAATTGTCGGAAAAACACAGAAATTGTTTTGTAATTTTAGTGTGTTATCACAGAAGTGGAAAGTAGTGTAATTGTTTGTGATCCGCAGTGACTTGCAAATAGCTGCCTTGTTCGAACCAATCGCCTAGAACAATGCGTTGAGCGTGTTTATTGCCGCAGAGAAAGTGATGAACATTAGGTCGATGTGTATGGCCGTGGATTAAGCATTGTACCTTTTGCTCTTGGAGCCGTTGCTCTACGGTACGCTGGTTGACATCCATAATTACCATGGATTTTTGATGTTTTTCATCACGTGCATTGTGTTGGATTTTATTGACAATATGGCGGCGCAAGGCAAATGGCAAGTGATTAAACAGCCATTGTAACCAAGGTTGATGAACTTTGGCGCGAAAGTTTTGATAGGCGTGATCATCGGTACACAAGGTATCGCCGTGCATGATTAACACTTGTTCACCATAGAGATCAATCACGACCTCATCCGCGAGTAACGTCATACCCGTTTGCTGGCAAAAGCGCTGGCCGAGTAAAAAGTCGCGATTGCCTTGAATAAAGTAAACCGGCACCTGGTGTTGGTGAGTGAGTTGATAAATCGCCGTTTTAATGGTGTTGGCAAAATCGCTTTTGTCGTCATCACCGATCCAAAAATCAAATAAATCGCCGAGGATATAAAGCGCATCGGCATCGGGCGCTTGCTGCGACATAAAAGAGAGAAAAGCCTGGGTCATGTCGGGGGCATTTGGACTTAAATGCAAATCCGCAATAAATAATGTGGTCATAGTGGTCTTGTCATGGAGAAAAAAGGGGCTATTACCAAGCCCCTAGTGACAGATTTAGTCTTCAATCGTGGTGCCAGTGATCACGACTTCATCAAGTGGAACGTCTTGATGCATGCCGTAAGCGCCGGTGCTGACCCCTTTGATTTTATTGACAACATCCATGCCTTCAATCACTTCGGCAAACACGCAGTAACCCCAACCATCGCGTGACTCAGAGCGAAAATCTAGGAAGGTATTATCATTTACATTGATAAAAAACTGTGAGCTTGCTGAATGCGGGTCCATTGTACGGGCCATAGCCAATGTGCCTACTTTATTGCTCAAGCCATTATTCGCTTCGTTTTTGATAGGCGCTTTGGTCGCTTTTTCCTTCAGACCGGACTCCATGCCACCGCCTTGGATCATAAACCCATCGATGACACGGTGAAAAAGAGTGTTATCGTAGAAGCCATCGCGGCAGTACTGACGGAAGTTTTCAGCGGTAATTGGCGCTTTTTCATCGTTGAGTTGAATTTTGATGTCGCCAAAGTTGGTATGAAGAGTGATCATATCGTTACCTTTTGATTAATTAAACATGGCGAAGTTTATCGCAAGTAGCCTTAGATGCAATCCTTTTCCCGCTTGGCGACCATTGACTCGAGTAACCCGGCGATTTTCGCGTCTAAAGTGTTACGAAATAACATTGGAATTGATATACTCCCTAGTTATTTCCATTACTGACAATAACTACAGATAGAGATCATGTTGAAAATATATAACACGCTCACTCGACAGAAAGAGGAATTCAAACCCATTAACGCCGGTAAAGTAGGCATGTATGTCTGCGGAGTGACCATCTATGATCTTTGTCACATTGGTCACGGACGTACTTTTGTCTCTTTTGACGTTGTGTCGCGTTACTTGCGTTACTTAGGCTACGATTTGACTTATGTGCGCAATATTACCGATATTGACGATAAAATCATTAAGCGCGCACAGGAAAACAACGAAGCCTGTGACACCTTGACTGAGCGTTTAATCGAAGAAATGTACGCTGATTTTGATGCCCTGAACATCAAGCGTCCCGACATTGAGCCTCGAGCTACGGGGCATATTGACGATATTATTACCCTAGTACAAACCTTGATTGATAAAAGGTTTGCGTATGTTGCCGACAACGGCGATGTCATGTTTGAAGTGAGTAAATACGAGCAATACGGCAAACTGTCTGGTCAAGATCTCGATCAGCTGCAAGTCGGTGCCCGCGTCGATGTAGAAAAGGCCAAGCGCAGCCCGATGGACTTCGTGTTGTGGAAAATGTCTAAACCCGGTGAGCCTAAGTGGTCTTCACCTTGGGGGGAAGGTCGCCCAGGCTGGCACATTGAATGCTCGGCGATGAACAAAGCCATTTTGGGTGATCACTTTGACATTCACGGCGGTGGCTCGGATCTGCAGTTCCCGCACCACGAAAATGAAATCGCGCAATCGTGCTGTGCGCATGGTACTGACTATGTCAACACTTGGATGCACAGCGGCATGGTGATGGTCGACAAAGAGAAAATGTCGAAATCACTGGGTAATTTCTTTACTATCCGCGACGTATTGCAACACTACGATGCCGAAACCGTTCGCTACTTCTTGATGTCGGGTCATTATCGCAGTCAGCTCAACTACAGCGAAGAAAATCTCAATCAAGCGAGAGCGTCATTAGAGCGTTTGTACACTGCGCTGCGCGATTTGGACACCACTGTGCCAGCACAAGGTGGCGAAGCCTTTATCGAACGTTTTAACCAGGCGATGAACGATGATTTTAACACCCCAGAAGCTTACTCAGTTCTGTTTGACTTAGCGCGTGAAATCAACCGTCTCAAAGCCGTCGATCTCACCAAAGCAAGCGCACTTGGCGGTGTGTTAAAACAACTGGCCGATGTGATTGGCATTTTAAACCAAGCACCCGAAGCCTTTTTACAAGGTGGCGCAGACAGCGATGAAGACGTTGCTGAGATTGAAGCTTTGATCAAACTTCGCAATGATTCACGTGCCGCTAAAGATTGGGCCAATGCCGATCTGGCTCGAGACAAACTCAACGAGTTGGGCATTGTGCTAGAAGATGGTCCTCAGGGAACCACTTGGCGACGTAAATAATTTACTCGGGATGAGGCTGTGAATGATCACAGCCTTTTTTATGATGACATTGGATTATTTTTAGAGGCCTTGGTTTTGGCGCAAATGTATTTTTATTACTCGGCAATGAATGCCGGTAAATCAACCACCTTGTTACAATCTTCGTTTAACTATCGCGAGCGGGGCATGAATCCGGTCATTTTTACGGCGCGAATTGATGATCGCTACGGGATTGGTAAAGTGGCGTCGCGCATCGGCTTACAATCGGATGCCGAGCTCTACGATACCGAAACTGATTTGTTGGCAAAAATTGAACACATGAATCAGCAACAACCTCATCATTGTATCTTGATCGATGAGTGTCAGTTTTTGACTAAGGCGCAAGTGTATCAATTAACCGAAGTGGTCGATAAACTCGACATTCCCGTTCTGTGTTATGGCTTGCGCACTGACTTTCGCGGCGAATTGTTTGAGGGCAGTCAATATTTACTCGCTTGGGCAGACAAACTCGTTGAATTAAAAACCATCTGCCACTGTGGTCGCAAAGCCAATATGGTCATCCGTACGGATGAAAACGGCAAGGCCATTGCCGAAGGCGATCAAGTGGCGATTGGCGGGAACGAACGCTATGAGTCAGTGTGTCGACAGCATTATAAAAGCGCATTAGACCAAGCAAAAAAAGCCTAACTGCAAGGTGAGTGTCATGCGCCCTGCGCCATAGAGACGCCATCATGGTGATGATTAAGGCGCCTTATTTGGAGGCTCAATGGCTTTAATGGCATCGAGGGTACTTGGGTATTGATATTGAAACCCTTGCTGGCAAATGAGTTGGCCACTGATGGTTTTACCTGGCGATGGTGACTGAGGCGGCAGCGGGTGAGCGACGTGTGCATGCTCGATGGCGAAGCGATAAAATTCAGCCTTGCTGACCGACGTTGGGCAGGAAAGGTTATAAATGCCGGCTATTTGGTGTAAAAGACAAAATTCAATTGCTCGAATGACATCCGCTTGATGGACCATATTCGCACTGGCCAGGGTACTGACACTTTTAAGACGTGCAGCAAATCGGGCAGGGTGGCGCTGTGGACCAATTAAACCACTGCATCTTAAGATCGTGGCAGTGAACCCACGCGCTTTTAAAACCGACTCTGCTTCGAGCATGGCGACGGCTTTGTCACTAAATTGTGGGTTGCCTTGTGCGATAGCCAAACTGGCCTGGTTTTCGGTCATGATATCGGCTTGCTCGGGGTAGACGGACGTCGAACTGATTTGCACAACTTGTTTTACTTGTGTGTGATGGCATTGCTCGGCGATAAATTGCCAAATTGAGAGATAATGTTCCCCTTTGCCTTGGCGAAATCCGGGGGGGAAACAGCCAATGACCTTATCAAAGCGATGCTGCTCCATTAGCGCGGCAAGAGATTGGCGTCCGCTGCTGTGTTCGAGATCCCAATGGTGCATCGTCACCGAAGGATTGATCGCTTCGGGTCGTACGCTGCGCCTCACAGCATGTACTTTCGCGTTAGCAAAATGACTCGAACGGGTTAAATGATTGGCCAATGGACTGCCGAGCCAACCGGCTCCAAGGATAAGTATGTTCGACATGGGTTCCCTCACCGCGTGTGCAATGTGTACTCGATTTTTTGGTGAACATTCTGAATGATTAAACGAAGGACATCAATGGTTTAGTGAAAGCCAACAGGGGCTTATTTTGATATTGACGAATTTGAGATTGATTGTTTTGATATTGCTCACAACCCGTGAATACATCAGATAGGGCGCAGACATATCGCGGTTAAGCTACGTGCTCAGTCGGTTTGAATAAGGCGAAACCGCATGATGTTGATATAAATTCGCCCAAAGCGCTTAAATTACGCTGGGGAGTCAAACAGCACGTGGTTTTAAGACGTTGAGCAATCAGTGATCTAAGGCTCGCGCTGAACTGGCTGATGACTCTTGATGCGACCAAAACTCGGTAACTTGCTGGGGTTGTAGCATACGCCATTCAACCAGCGGGCTGTCGTTGTGCTCTTCTTGTTGGGTGGGCAACCATTGCGCTTCCATAATACGACTCCTTAGCTTTTCAGGGATAACGGCACTTCCTTTATGTGCTTAAGCTAATACTAGATTATGACATCTTGTT
>JBFGYW010000105.1:0-10902 GCA_041587235.1 Vibrio sp. | reverse complement strand
TAAAATAGCTCGCGATTATGCCAACGATTGTTTAGCAAAAAAGGGAAGCCGATGACGGGAATGTTGTGGAATTTCGTATTTTTTATTATTGCTTTGGGCACCTTAGTGACCGTACACGAGTTTGGCCACTTTTGGGTGGCTAGGCGATGTGGCGTTAAGGTGGAAAAATTCTCGATAGGCTTTGGTCATTCGCTGTGGAGTCGCGTTGCCAAAGATGGTACAGAGTATTCGATATCCCTGATCCCGCTTGGGGGCTACGTTAAAATGCTCGATACTCGAGTCGAAGAGGTCCCAGACGCTTTGCTCGGTCAAGCATTTGACAAAAAACCGTTATGGCAGCGCACGGCGGTGGTCGCGGCCGGTCCCGTGTTTAACTTTTTGTTGGCATTAATTGTTTATTGGTGTGTTTTCATTATCGGTACGCCATCGGTTAAACCTGTGGTGGGGGAAGTGGCACCCAACTCTATCGTTGCCGAGGCCGGAATTGAACCCGGTATGGAACTAAAGGCGATTTCTGGTATCAAAACATCGAATTGGCAATCTGTCAGCATGCAAATCCTCGCTCATATTGGTGACCCGAGCATGACAATGACGGTGTCAATTCCTGGTGAAATCAATACTGAAGAGACTAAGCCGTTAGATTTAAGCAGCTGGCAGTTTGACCCTGAGCGCGATTCGCCATTGGCCAGTTTAGGGGTTAGCCCGTTTTGGCCAGAGGTTCGTCAAGTGGTCAAGCAAGTGACACCGGATGGTGCGGCCGACAAGGCTGGGTTTATGCCAGGCGATCGCATTGTTGCTATCGATGGTCAAACCATGTCATCGTGGCAAGATATTGTCAGTGTCATTCAACAAAGCGCGAACAAGACATTAGCCGTGGATATTGAGCGCCAAGGTCAGCCATTATCGCTTTCATTGAGTCCAGAACAAAAAATGCGTGATGACCAAGCGCTTGGCTTTGCCGGGATTGCACCAGAAGTCGATGAGTGGCCGGCAGAGTATCGAATTGATTTGCAATACGGCCCCATTGAAGCGGTGAGCAAAGCGTTTGAGAAAACGGGCCAAGTCATTCAGTTGACCTTTACCATGCTCAAAAAACTGGTTGTCGGTGATGTCGGGCTCAACAACCTAAGCGGTCCAATATCGATCGCCAAAGGCGCTGGCATGAGTGCCGAAGTCGGTTTGGTGTACTTTTTGGGTTTTGTCGCGCTGATCAGTGTGAACCTGGGTATTATGAACTTAGTGCCACTACCCATGTTAGATGGTGGCCATTTGTTATTTTTTGCCATAGAGGCAGTAATTCGACGCCCGATCCCTGAAAAAATTCAGGAAGTGGGCTACAAAATTGGGGGAGCGGTGGTGTTTTCACTGATGGCTCTAGCCTTATTCAATGATTTTGCACGTCTGTGAGGCTTTCAGAGACAACCGCATCAGCAAGGAACAGTTTGAAATAATATGGCAATTAAACGACTTTTTTTATCGACGTTGCTCGCGACAAGCGTGAGTGCCTATGCGGCGCCAGGTTTTGTCATTCAGGATATTAAAATTGAAGGGCTGCAACGTGTCGCCCTCGGCGCGGCACTATTAAAAATGCCCGTGCGAGTAGGTGATACCTTGGAGCCATCAGATGTCTCGGACATTATTCGCTCTTTGTACAGTTCTGGCAATTTCGAAAACGTTGAGGTGTTTCAAGATGAAGGCACGTTATTAGTTAAGGTTAAAGAGCGTCCAACCATTGCCAGTATCTCATTTTCTGGCAATAAAGCGATTAAAGAAGAGCAACTCAAACAAAACCTAGAGGCGTCGGGCGTGCGCGAAGGCGATGCGCTCGATCGCACCACCTTGTCGAAAATCGAAAAGGGCTTGGAAGACTTTTATTACAGCGTCGGAAAATACAACGCCAGTGTCAAAGCCGTCGTGACCCCTTTACCGCGCAACCGTTCCGATCTTAAATTTGTCTTCACAGAAGGCGTTTCGGCTAAAATTCAGCAAATTAACTTTATCGGCAATCAAGCGTTCAGCGACCAAGATTTGATCGATCGTTTTGATCTCAATGTCGATGTGCCGTGGTGGAACTTTTTAGCCAATGAAAAATACCAAAAACAGGTGTTAGCTGGCGATCTGGAAAACCTTGAGTCGTTTTATCACAATCGCGGCTACGTAAAATTTCGCATTAAATCAACCGAAGTCTCAATTTCGCATGACAAGAAAGGGGTCTACATTACCTTAGTCTTAGATGAAGGCGATATTTATACGGTAGATAAAGTGGCGTTTAACGGCAATTTGATCGGTGAAGAAAAAACCTTTGCCGCGTTAAACACGCTACAAAAGGGCGATGTTTACGACGGTTCACAAGTCACTTCTCTTGAAGAAAATGTCAAAAAAGTGCTCGGTGAAGCAGGTTATGCTTACCCGAAAGTAAGCACCACACCGACGATCGATGACGAGACAAAGCAGGTGTCTTTGACGGTCAATGTCGACCCGGGTAAGCGCATGTACGTCCGTGATGTTCGCTTTAGTGGCAACACAGTGACTGAAGATGAAGTTCTGCGTCGCGAAATGCGTCAAATGGAAGGGGCCTGGCTCAACGCAAAATCCGTTGAAGCGGGTAAATCTCGACTCAATCGCTTGGGGTATTTTGAAAAAGTTGACGTTAAGACCACTCGCGTCCCCGGTACTGACGATCAGGTTGATGTGGTTTACGATGTCAAAGAGGCGAATTCGGGCAGCATCAACTTTGGTGTTGGGTACGGTACGGACTCCGGTGTGTCATTCCAGGTGGGCTTGACTCAAGATAACTTCTTGGGAACAGGTAATGACGTGGGGATTAGCTTTACGACGAACGATTACCAACAAAACATCACCTTGAGTTACACCGATCCTTATTGGACTCTCGATGGTGTCAGTTTGGGCGGTAAAATTTTCTACAACAAATACGAATCATCTGAAGATGGCATTGTTGATTATACCAACGAAAGTTACGGTACCAGCTTAACTTGGGGCTTTCCGGTCGATGAGTTAAATCGTTTAGATTTTAGTGTCGGCTACAAGCACAACAAGATTGGTAACTTGACTCCTTATATTCAGATTGAGAAGTTCTTGGCAGCGCAAGATAGCAACATTGATTCTAATGGTACGCTCAATACTGACGATTTTACTTTGACTTTGGGGTGGACGCGTAACAATTTGAATCGCGGTTATTTCCCGACGGCGGGCAACTATCAAAAAGCGTCAGCTCGTGTTTCGGTACCAGGCTCCGATGTTGAATACTTTAAGTTGCAGTACGACGTAAAACAGTACTTCCCATTGACCCAAAAGGAAAACTTCACTTTGCTACTGCGTGGACGCTTGGGTTACGGCAATGGCTACGGTTCTAATGGCGATAACGATAACTTGTTCCCGTTTTATGAGAACTTTTATGCCGGTGGCTTTAGTACTTTGCGCGGATTTTCGTCTAATACCGCGGGTCCGAAAGCGGTGTATCACGATACCTCGTCTTCTAATAATGGTGATTACGAAGCCACCGATGACTCGGTAGGCGGTAATGCAACTGCACTGGCGAGTGCAGAAATCTTCTTCCCGACTCCTTTTGTGTCAGAAGAAGCACAAAGCCAAGTACGAACCAGTGTTTTTTATGATATGGCCAGTGTTTGGGATACCGAATTTGATGTTGACAGCGTCGATTACGGTACTAAATATTACTATGATTACTCAGATCCCACCAAGTACCGCTCGTCTGTTGGCGTAGCGTTACAATGGGTATCGCCTATGGGACCTTTAGTCTTTTCATTGGCAAAACCAATTAAGTCATACGCAGGTGACGATGAAGAGTTCTTTAGTTTTACCATAGGCCAAACTTTCTAACGTGAGGAAACAATTTTGCAAAAAATGATCAAAGTCGCAACGCTTAGCTTAGTCATTCTCGGTTCATCATTCGCGGCAACAGCAGCGAATGCGGCACAAAAAATAGGCTATATTAATACCGCGCAAGTCTTTCAATCGCTTCCTCAACGTGAAGCCATTGTGAAAAAAATGCAGGCTGATTTCAAAGACAAAGCTGCAGAGCTTCAGTCGATAAAGAAAAAAGCTGAAGGCAAAATTGACAAGTTAAAACGCGATGGCGAATTAATGAGTAATGATGAGAAAGATCAATTGCGACTTGATATTAGCCAATTACAAAATGAATATAAGATCAAGGGCCAAGCACTTGAAAAAGCCAGTGCACGTCGCGAAGCAGAAGAAAAGCAAAAGCTTTTTCACGTGATTCAAGACGCTACGGACAAAGTGGCCAAACAAAAAGGGTTTGATCTGATCATTGATGCTCAGGCCGTTCGCTTTGCTAAGCCTGAACTCGATATTTCTAAAGATGTAATCAAAGCAGTGAAGTAATATTATGAAATCAATCACATTGTCAGAACTTGCTACCCTCACCCAAGGGGAGTTAGTCGGCAGCGCGGACGTTGTTGTTCATCGCGTTGCTCCTATGGACAAAGCCCAGCAAGGTGATGTGACATTCTTGTCGAATCCCAAATACGCCAAACACCTCGCCGATTGCCAAGCCAGTGTGGTGATGGTGAAAGCTGAGCAAAAAGAGGCGTTTGCCGGTAACGTATTGGTTGTTGCTGATCCTTACGTTGCCTTTGCCAAAGTGGCTCAGGCGCTAGATACCACCCCGCCAGCTGCTCAGTCGATTGCCCCAAGTGCGGTTATCGATGATTCGGCGGTGTTGGGAAAAGGCGTCTGTGTCGGTGCTAATGCCGTGATTGAAGCCGGTGTGGTCCTGGGTGACAATGTGGTGATTGGTGCTGGCTGCTTTATCGGAAAAGAGGTCAACATAGGCGCCAATACCCAATTGTGGGCCAATGTGACTGTGTACCATCAAGTGCAAATCGGCACTGACTGTTTGGTTCAGGCCAATACAGTGATTGGTTCCGACGGCTTTGGCTACGCCAATGAAAAAGGCGAATGGATTAAAATTCCACAGCTGGGCACGGTTCGCATCGGCAATCGCGTTGAAATAGGCGCTTGTACCACCATAGACCGCGGCGCATTGGATGACACCATTATCGAAGACAACGTTATTCTCGATAACCAGATGCAAATTGCTCATAATGTGCATATTGGTTACGGTACCGCGATGGCCGGGGGGACGATTGTCGCCGGCAGTACTAAGATTGGCCGCTATTGTATTATTGGCGGGGCATCGGTCCTCAATGGTCATATTGAGATTGCCGACGGCGTCACAATTACGGGGATGGGAATGGTGATGCGCAGTATCAGCGAGAAAGGGGTGTACTCCTCTGGGATCCCTTTGCAAACCAATAAAGAGTGGCGTAAGACGGCGACCAGGGTCCATCGCATCGATGAGATGAATAAGCGTCTTAAAGCGCTAGAAAAACAATTGGGTGAGCAATAATTCATCTAGGATAAAGACTCGCTGGTTGGCGAGTCTTTTTTTGAGTGGTGCTTTTTACATATGTCGATTGAAGTACGACGAAAAGGGGTGAAAATTTTTGCCCTTGTCACTTGAAATCATTAAACTACTGCTCAAATCAGAATTTTAAATATTTGCATAGGAATAGAATCTTGACTACTGAAACGAAAACCATGGGCATCACTGAAATTCGTGAATTACTGCCACATCGCTACCCATTTTTGATGATAGACCGTGTGATTGATTTTCAAGAAGAGTCATATTTACATGCAATTAAAAATGTCTCAGTGAATGAGCCACAGTTTACCGGTCACTTTCCACAATTGCCGGTTTTTCCAGGTGTTATGATTCTAGAAGCCATGGCGCAGGCCACCGGGTTATTGGCGTTTAAATCGTTTGGTGCGCCAAGCGAAAATGAGCTTTATTACTTTGCCAGTGTCGATGGCGCCAAATTTCGCAAACCGGTCGTCCCTGGCGATCAACTGGTTATAGAAGTCCAGTTTATCAAAGAGCGTCGCGGTATTGCGGCCTTTAGTGGCGTTGCAAAAGTCGACGGTGAAATCGTGTGTTCAGCTGAACTTAAATGTGCTCGCAGAGAGTTTTAATATGATTGATAGCAGTGCTCAAATCCATCCGTCGGCGGTGGTTGAAGAAGGGGCCGTGATCGGTCCTGGAGTCAAAATTGGCCCTTTTTGTTACGTCGATAGTCAAGTTGAAATTGGTGCTAACACCGAGCTGATGTCTCATGTCGTGGTCAAAGGCCCAACCAAAATCGGTCAAGACAATAAAATTTACCAATTTGCGTCGATTGGCGAAGCTTGCCAAGACCTAAAATACGCCGGTGAACCAACGCAACTGATTATCGGCGATCGCAACACGATTCGCGAAAGTGTAACTATGCATCGCGGCACCACACAAGATCAAGGCATCACTCAGGTTGGCAGCGACAATTTATTTATGATCAATGCCCACGTAGCCCACGACTGTATCGTCGGTGATAAGTGTATTTTTGCCAATAATGCGACCCTAGCAGGGCATGTTAAAGTCGGTAATCAGGCGATTGTTGGCGGCATGTCGGCCATCCACCAATTCTGTCAAATTGGTGATCACTGTATGCTAGGAGGCGGTTCTATTGTGGTTCAAGACGTCCCACCTTATGTGATGGCTCAGGGCAACCACTGTGCGCCTTTCGGGATTAATATCGAAGGCCTCAAGCGCCGTGGCTTTGAAAAAGCGGAAATCCATGCGATTCGACGTGCGTACAAATCACTCTATCGCAATGGTTTGACCCTAGAACAAGCCAAAGAAGCGATTAAGGCCGAAGTCGAAGAGTTTCCGGCACTGGCTATCTTTATTGATTTTCTTGAAAATTCCACTCGTGGCATTATCCGTTAAACCATTCAGATAACGTGAGTGTTACCCACGATTGTAAAGACCGCTACCGGCGGTCTTTTTGTCTTTAATTCACAAAAGGGGAAGCCGATGAGCAGACCGATTCGCATTGGTATCGTCGCGGGTGAATTGTCCGGTGATACATTAGGTGAAGGCTTGATCAAAGCCATTAAACAGCAGCATCCCGATGCGGAATTTGTCGGTATTGGCGGCCCTAAAATGATGGCGGCAGGCTGCCAATCTTTATTTGATTTGGAAGAATTGGCGGTAATGGGCTTGGTCGAAGTACTTGGTCGCTTGCCACGATTACTCAAAGTAAAAGCAGAACTGGTGCGTTTTTTTAAGGCCAACCCGCCCGATGTGTTTGTCGGTATCGACGCGCCAGATTTTAATTTGCGCTTGGAATTGGACCTGAAAAAAGCCGGTATTAAAACCGTTCACTATGTCAGTCCTTCGGTATGGGCATGGCGACAAAATCGCATTCACGGGATCAATGCGGCAACCGATTTGGTGTTAGCGTTTCTGCCATTTGAAAAGGCCTTCTACGATCAGCACAATGTGGCGTGTGAGTTCGTCGGTCATACTTTGGCAGACAGTTTGCCGTTAGAACCAGATCAGGCCGCGGCAAGAGCAAAGCTGGGCCTTGCACCACAAGGTCAATGGCTGGCGGTGTTGCCTGGCAGTCGCGGGTCGGAAGTGGAAAAAATTGCCCCGCCTTTTATTCAAGCTTGCCAGCAGCTGAAGCAACATTTTCCCGAGCTTAATTTCATTGTCGCCTTAGTCAATGAAAAGCGCCGCCAACAGTTTGAGCAGCTTTGGCAATCTTTAGCGCCAGAGTTAAACTTTGTGCTGGTTGATGACACGGCAAGAGAGGTTATCGAGGCTTCTGACGCAGTGATGTTGGCCTCAGGGACGGTCGCATTGGAGTGTATGTTACTCAAACGGCCGATGGTGGTTGGCTATAAAGTCAATGCTCTGACCGCTTGGTTGGCCAAACGACTATTGAAAACTCGTTTTGTGTCTTTGCCCAATATTCTTGCCGATCGCCCTTTAGTCGAGGAGTTGTTACAAGATGACTGCCAGCCAGAGCGACTTTGCCAAGCGATGCTGCCTTTGCTAAGCGGCCAAGGTCAATCTATGGTCGAAGCGTTTTACGAGATGCACCAGTGGATTCGAAAAGAGGCCGACAAACAAGCGGCCAACTCGGTGTTGTCACTGATTGAAAAAGAAACATAATATGAAACAACCATTTGAACCTTTTATCTATCCCGAGGGATACACGCTTTTTGCTGGGGTCGACGAGGTGGGACGCGGCCCTTTGGTCGGCGATGTCGTGACGGCAGCCGTGATCCTCAACCCTAACCAACCGATTGCTGGGCTTAGTGATTCAAAAGTTCTATCAGAAAAAAAACGTTTGGCGCTATTTCCTGAAATACAAGAGAAGGCGCTCGCTTGGTCGATTGGCCGCTGTAGTCCTCAAGAAATCGATCAAATGAATATTTTGCAAGCGACAATGACGGCGATGCAACGCGCTGTTGCCGGTCTTAATGTGACGCCCGATTATGTCTTGATCGATGGTAATCGCGTCCCTTCATTAGCGTGCCCGGCACAAGCGGTGGTCAAAGGTGACTTACGGGTGGCCGAAATCAGTGCCGCGTCCATTCTCGCCAAAGTGATTCGCGATCAGGATATGATAGAATTAGACAAACGCTACCCGCAATTTGGTTTTGCTCAGCACAAAGGTTACCCGACCAAGGCCCATTTTGCGGCGATTGAAGCGCACGGTATTATCGACCAGTACCGACGCAGCTTCAAGCCGGTGAAACGAGTGCTGGGATTGGACTAGATCCTAACGATTTGACCGTCGTACAGGATTAGAGTGATAGCGATACGTTGACTTACACCAATCTGGTTAAGTCGGTGGTCAATGATAGCGCAGGAAGAAAAAGCTTGAGCACAAGGCAACTTCTTCTCTTATAAAGACAAGAATATTCGTTGTTGTTCAACAAGTGATTTTCTTAACCAGGTTATCGAGGTTTTTTAACCTGCGAGGGTGACAACCTATTCAGTGAGATTGGTATTAAGGGGTACTGTTTATCGCTTTTTACTTAATCTCAATGGTATAACGCCACTATTTTAAAAGCTTAGGCGAGTTTGATGTCAGAACCAAAATTTATTCACTTAAGAGTACACAGTGACTTTTCTATGGTGGATGGGATAAGTAAAGTCCCAGCCTTAGTCAAAAAAGCAGCTGAGCTCGGCATGCCAGCCATGGCACTAACCGACTTCACTAACTTATGTGGTTTGGTGAAATTCTACAGTACCGCGCACGGTCAGGGAGTTAAGCCCATTATCGGCGCTGATTTTGCGCTGAGATCGGAAGAGTTCGGCGAGCAATTGACCTCGCTGACAGTACTTGCCATGGATCAAGACGGCTATAAAAACCTGACACTCTTGATCTCCGAAGCCTATTTACGTGGTCATATCCAACACAAGCCAGTGATCGATAAAGCCTGGTTGGCTAAATTTAATCAAGGCTTGATTGTCCTCTCTGGGGCAAAAAATGGCGAAATAGGCCAAGGCTTGTTAAAAGGCAATGGGGCGCTGGTCGATCAATGTGTCGATTTTTATCAACAGCACTTTGCCGACCGATTTTACCTTGAGATCACTCGTACCGGACGAGCTGACGAAGAAAACTACCTTCATTATGCGGTTGAATTAGCAGAGCAACAGCAATTGCCCTTGGTGGCCACCAACGAGGTGGTGATGTTATCTGAGGACTTGTTCGACGCTCACGAAATCCGTGTCGCGATTCACGATGGTTATACCTTAGACGATCCGCGCCGGCCGAAAAATTACAGCCCACAGCAATACCTCAAAAGCGAAGAGGAAATGTGCCAGCTGTTCGCCGATATCCCCGAAGCTCTGGCCAACAGTGTTGAGATTGCCAAGCGCTGTAATGTGACGGTTCGTTTGGGTGAGTACTTTTTGCCCAACTTCCCCACTGAGGGGATGGCCATTGAAGATTTTCTGGTCAAAAAATCCCGTGAAGGTCTTGAAGATCGCTTGGCATTCTTGTTCCCCGATCCAGACGTTCGTGCGCAAAAACGCCCCGAATATGATGAGCGATTACAAGTTGAACTCGACGTGATTAACCAAATGGGCTTTCCGGGTTACTTCTTGATCGTGATGGAATTTATCCAATGGTCAAAAGACAACGACATCCCCGTTGGCCCTGGGCGCGGCTCGGGGGCGGGTTCATTAGTGGCTTATGCATTAAAAATCACTGATTTGGATCCACTGGAATACGACCTGCTGTTCGAGCGCTTTTTGAACCCAGAGCGGGTTTCCATGCCCGATTTTGATGTCGATTTTTGTATGGATAAGCGCGATCGCGTCATTGAGCACGTGGCCGAAATGTATGGCCGTAACGCCGTATCACAGATCATCACTTTTGGCACGATGGCGGCCAAAGCGGTTATTCGCGACGTTGGGCGAGTGTTGGGGCATCCGTTTGGTTTTGTCGACCGAATTTCTAAAATGATCCCGCCAGACCCAGGGATGACCCTGGAAAAAGCATTTAAAGCCGAGCCTTCTTTACCCGAGCTGTATGAAGCTGATGAAGAAGTTCGCGATCTGATTGACATGTGTCGCTTGCTCGAGGGGTGTACGAGAAACGCCGGTAAACACGCCGGTGGGGTAGTGATCTCACCAACCAGTATCACTGACTTTGCGCCGATTTACGCCGATGCGGAAGGCCATCACCCGGTGACACAGTTTGATAAAAATGACGTGGAAACCGCCGGCTTGGTTAAGTTCGACTTCTTGGGTCTGCGCACGCTCACCATCATTGACTGGGCGCTGGGGTTGATCAACCCAAGGCTGGCCGAACAAGGTAAGGAGCCGGTTCGCATTGAGTCGATTCCGCTGGTCGATGAAGCGTCGTTTCGCATGTTGCAAAACTCAGAAACAACGGCGGTTTTCCAGCTTGAATCTCGCGGGATGAAAGAGTTGATCAAGCGCCTACAACCGGACTGTTTTGAAGACATCATTGCTTTGGTGGCCTTGTTCCGACCAGG
>JBFGYW010000104.1:0-10942 GCA_041587235.1 Vibrio sp. | reverse complement strand
TCGCAAGCGCTAATCGGCCTCCAGTTCGGGCAAAGTGAACCCACTTGTGTTTGCCTTGCCCAGTATTGATCGCATCGATAGTCTCTAATCACTTAAGCGAACGACAAGTTTTTTATCACCGCCTCTGTCTTCTCTGAGCAAACTCGATTAACATTGTTGCTCTTATCGAACCAACCAAATGTTCAACTGTTGTGGCCAATAAAGATTACGTAAGACGCGGGCAAGCCCCGAAAAAGACCAACAAAAAAACCGTTAAGCCAAAACAAGCCAGCCGCAAAAAGCCATGGCGAAGTGCGCTGATCGCCACGATTGCCTTGTCGGCGTTTGCTTATGGTTTGTATACGTTAAGCCAATCGCCAGAGCCGACAGAGCCGACAGCGGTACCTCAGCCGGTTGCTCAAGAACCGGTCGCGCAAAAACCGACCGCGCCCACAGCAAAGGCCAATAACGCCAACTTGCCGCCTAAACCCGAGCAAAAGTGGGATTATGTCGACGATTTGCCCAATCGCCAAATTGAAGTCACTCCCAAAGAACAACAAGTATCTAAAATCCCTTACGTGATGCAATGCGGCGCCTTTATTACCATGGAACAAGCGCAGACACGCAAAGTGAATATCGCTTTTGTCGGCTTGAGCAGTCGCATTAAGAAAAAAGAAGGCAGCAAGTGGTATCGGGTAATTTTAGGTCCGTACAAGTTCAAGCGCGACGCCGAGCGCGACCGACACAAGTTGCAACGCCACAAAATAGAACCCTGTGCCATTTGGAAAGAGAATTTATAATTCCTGTCATTCTAACCTGTCTAGGCACTGCTTGAGCTCACACACTTGTTGCTGCGCGGAGACTAAACTGGGCGAGGGTCACCACTGTCGCCCAGCCCTGCTTGTTCACCAGCACCTTTCCACTGTGAGATGCCACGACTGTCTTTCACAATGACGTTTCTCCAGTCACTTTCCCATCGTGGCTTTTTTATAGTCCCTTTTTATAGTACTTTTTTTATAGTAAGTAACGCATCCTGGCGGTGACCTGGTGGCCGGCGTGTCATAACGCCATCACTTTGCCCGCTCTGTCCCTTGATTTTTCTCACCACTACCCTCATGTTGTTAGAAAGAGTAACAAGACAAATATAATGAGGCCTGAAAGTGACTACCATAGTATCCGTACGTCGTAACAATCAAGTGGTCATTGCGGGAGATGGTCAAGTCTCGCTTGGCAATACCGTGATGAAAGGCAATGCGCGCAAAGTCCGTCGCCTGTACAACAACCAAGTGCTCGCGGGATTTGCCGGTGGCACCGCTGATGCATTTACCTTGTTCGAGCGCTTTGAAAGCAAACTGCAAATGCACCAAGGGCATCTCACCAAAGCCGCGGTTGAGCTGGCCAAAGATTGGCGCAGCGATCGCGCTCTGCGTCGTCTTGAAGCGCTACTGGCCGTTGCCGACGAAACCGCTTCATTGATCATTACGGGTAATGGTGATGTCGTACAACCTGAGCACGACTTAATCGCAATCGGCTCTGGCGGCAGCTACGCTCAAGCCGCCGCCACAGCACTACTCGAAAACACTGACCTCGATGCGCGTACCATCGCTGAAAAGGCGCTCAATATCGCCGGCGATATCTGTGTGTTTACCAACCATCATCACACAGTGGAAGAATTGACCAGCACCGCTGAATTAGAGAATTTAGATAAGGCTTAAGCCAGCCTTCACCGGATTGATTAAGGATTGAGTATGTCTGAAATGACACCACGTGAAATCGTACACGAATTAAATCGCCATATTATTGGTCAAGACAATGCCAAGCGCTCTGTCGCCATTGCCTTGAGAAACCGCTGGCGCCGTATGCAACTCGAAGAAAGCCTGCGCGTTGAAGTCTCGCCGAAAAACATCCTGATGATCGGCCCAACCGGGGTCGGTAAAACCGAGATTGCCCGTCGTTTGGCCAAGCTGGCGAACGCGCCCTTTATGAAGGTCGAAGCGACTAAGTTTACCGAAGTCGGTTACGTCGGCAAGGAAGTGGAAAGCATCATTCGCGATCTGACCGAAGTTGCCGTTAAAATGACTCAGCAACAAGCGATGGAAAAAGTGAAGTTTCGCGCCGAAGAGCAAGCCGAAGAACGCGTATTAGACGTGTTGCTGCCACCGCCGGCTCGTGACCCTTGGGCAGAAGAAAAACAGCCATCTGAGGAACAATCGAAAACCCGCCAAACGTTCCGCAAGAAACTGCGTGACGGCCAGCTCGATGACAAAGAGATCGACATTGATGTCGCCGCACCGCAAATGGGCGTCGAAATCATGGCGCCTCCTGGCATGGAAGAAATGACCAATCAGCTGCAAAGCATGTTCCAAAACCTTTCTGGCGACACAAAGAAAAAGCGCAAGATGAAAATCAAAGACGCGTTAAAAGCCTTGGTCGAAGAAGAAGCCGCCAAACTGGTCAATCAAGAAGAGCTCAAAGAGCAGGCCATTTACAATGTCGAAAACCACGGTATTGTCTTCTTAGATGAAATCGACAAGATCTGTAAGCGTGGCGAAAGCTCTGGCCCAGATGTTTCACGTGAAGGGGTTCAGCGCGATCTTCTGCCATTGATTGAAGGCAGCACGGTATCAACCAAACACGGTATGGTGCGTACTGACCACATCCTGTTTATTGCTTCTGGCGCTTTCCAAGTCGCTAAGCCTTCGGATCTGATCCCTGAGTTGCAAGGCCGCCTGCCAATTCGCGTCGAACTGGAAGCCTTGAGCAGCGATGACTTTAAACGTATCTTGACCGAACCAAGAGCCTCTTTGACCGAGCAGTACATTGCCTTGCTCAAAACCGAGGACGTCAATGTCGAGTTTACTGAAGATGGCATTGACCAAATTGCCACCGCCGCTTGGCAAGTCAACGAAACCACGGAAAACATCGGTGCGCGTCGCCTTCACACTGTGATGGAACGCTTGATGGATGACTTGTCTTACGAGGCCACTGACCGCCCAGGTGAGACCATCACCATCGATGCTGAATACGTGAAATCGCGTCTTGGCAGCTTTATCGAAGATGAAGATCTCAGCCGCTTTATTCTTTAATCGCCGCTCGATGTAAAGCGATGCGACAGTGAATACAACAAAAGGCCCGCAACACAGTGCGGGCCTTTTTCTTGATTGTCTTTTTTATTCGCTCTTTTCGAACTGACTCTTTTTAACTGACTGACTCTATTTGCGTCCTGTAAAAAAGGCGTAGAGCGTCTACACGGCACGGATTATCACAACAATACTTAGACCGCGGCTCTTCGTCAGGTCACGTTCGGTAAGCAGCAACGTCGGTAAGTGGGTCAGTCGGTTAGCGCGCTTTTGCCACCGATTGCTCATAACCAAATGCTTCCATAATAAAATCTAAAATATCTAACATTATCACACCTCATCTCATTGATTTTCGTGAGCGATGCGTTAACCCTGATTAACAACCTGCTCATTCTGTTAACAACATAGTAACCGGTCACATTGAGCGAGGAAATTGCGCAATAGCTATCAATTTGATAGATGGTTTCTATTCTTACGCTCAAATTAATTATAGCCAACTATCAATACTGTGCCAGTGACTGGCGATAACTCGCTTCGCGGTTGCCTCTTGTTCTGAGCCTTGAGCTAACATTGACCGCGCTTTGCTTATCCTGCATCACCATGATGGCGATCATGTTTTGCGCAATTATTGCGCTTTTCATCGTCGGCCTTATCTTGCACACTTTGCCTTATTCTCCAACGACGAGGCATCTACCGTGTCCCCTACACTCTCGATCTGGTTAACCACCTTGCGACCTAAGACCTTGCCCTTAGCCTTCCTACCGATCGCGATGGGCGCGAGCTTGGCCCATTTTCAACAGCACTTTCAGTGGCCGATATTCATTTTATCTGCCCTAACGGCGCTGCTGCTGCAGATCGTCGCCAACTTGGCCAATGATTACGGCGACGGTGTAAAAGGCACGGATAATCAGCAGCGCATCGGACCGACGCGAGGCATGCAAACCGGTGTACTCTCGGTTAAGCATATGCAACGGGCGATTGCACTCGCCATTGGCCTAACTCTGGTGTGTGGATCGCTGCTGATTTACTGCGCTTTGTCTCAATGGCAAAGTATCTTGTTGTTTTTGGCACTCGGTCTGGTTGCAACCTTAGCGGCTCTTGCCTATACCTTGGGCAAACGACCTTATGGCTATATTGGCCTTGGCGATTTGGCGGTGTTTGTGTTTTTTGGTTTACTCGGGGTAATTGGCAGTTTTTATCTGCATACCGGCAAGGTGGACAGCACGGTGATACTGCCGGCGATGGGTTATGGCTTGTCCTGTGTCACGGTATTAAATATCAACAACATCCGCGACATTGACAATGATAAAGCGTGCGGAAAGATGACCCTAGCCGCGCAATTAGGCCTGGCCAAAGCCAAGCGCTATCACACTTGGTTATTAGTTGGCTCGGCAAGTTGCTATGGCGCATTTTTTGCCTTCTACCTCTCCAATCACTGGCGGCTCTTAATTGGCGCTTTAATGGTCATCATCGTAGTAAGTCATAGACAGAGTGTGGTGGCTCGGAGCACCTCTGCGCAGTTTGTGCCTATGCTGGCCAAAAGTGTCCGCGTGTGTATTGTTACCAGCGCGCTTTTCATCACCCCACTATGGTTGGCCCCCTTGGTGTCTTAACAATGAGGGCATGGACAAGAGGCGACGATCGACGATCACTGACGGGTTGGCGGGTTTATTTTACCAATCAATCGCCTCGTCATTGCAATACCGAAAATGACCGATATACTGGATTGACCGCTTGTTGATGGTAATGAGAAGGACACTATGGAATATAATACCTCCGCACTATGTGACATCTATCTAGAACAAGTTGATGTTGTTGAGCCTATGTTCAGCAATTTTGGCGGCCGCAGCAGTTTTGCAGGCCAAGTAACGACCATTAAATGCTTTGAAGATAATGGCTTAATCCGCGATGTATTAGAGCAAGACGGAGAGGGGCAAGTCTTGTTGGTCGATGGTGGTGGCTCTTTGCGCCGTGCCTTAATCGACTCAGAAATGGCGAGCTTAGCTGAGGAAAATGGCTGGGAAGGGATTGTCGTTTACGGCTGTGTCAGAGAGGTCGATATTTTAGAGGAACTGTCGATTGGCATTCAAGCTTTGGCCTCGATTCCGGTTGGCGCACCGAGTCAAGGGGTGGGCGATCTGGATGTGGCGGTCAACTTTGGCGGTGTGACTTTCTTACCAGAAGATTACCTCTACGCCGACAGCACCGGTATTATCTTATCTCAAGAGCCGCTTAGCCATGACGTGGAAGACGATGAAGAGGACGACAGCGAGTTGCCAGAACAGGAACTCTAAGGTCACTTTTCAGAGGGCTCAGCCTTAAAGACCGAGCCGAGATCCATTGAGTCAGCGATGAGGACGCGCTTCATCACTGACTCAACGCAAAGTCGGATTACTCTACGTCGTCCATTTTGCCGAGCAGTGAACGGATGCGTTCTTGCCATTGGCTGTGCTCTTCTTGAACTTGCTGCGCTTTTTGCTCTAGCGCTTCGCGTTCTGCGCGCAGTTCGTTAGCTTGCGTTTCTAACTGAGTTTTCTCTTCTTTCAGTTCTTCAACTTCCATTTGCAACAAAGCAATGGTGTCGACTGCGGTTTGAATTTTATTCTCGAGTTGTTCTAATACTTCAAAAGACATTTTGCCTACCTATCAGTTGTTATGCGTGTTAAACATTTCCTTTAATATACCTTCATTTTACTCATCGATAACCACTTAAACACGTACAATATCGATATTTATTGCTTTGTTGCTCAAAAAAAACGCAGCCATAACCAAACTTTGACTTCGCCCCGGCTCCGCTTGGCCAAAAACGGCGACACTCTCGCCTTTCAAGCACTTGCTGCCCCGGCTTGTGTTACTATAATCGAGTTCACATACCACGATAGAGAGTCCTAAAAATGAATCGAAGTTTAGCATTGGCTTTGTCCCAAGTGACGGAAGGCGCCGCGTTGGCCGGTTACCAATGGTTGGGCCGCGGCGATAAAAATATTGCCGATGGCGCTGCGGTAGCCGCGATGAGATATTTGCTCAATCACACCGACATCGATGGAGAAATTGTCATTGGTGAAGGGGAAATTGACGATGCGCCCATGCTCTACATCGGGGAAAAATTAGGCCAAGGTGGCTATGCAGTCGATATCGCTGTCGACCCAATTGAAGGGACGCGCATGACGGCAATGGGACAATCTAACGCCATTGCCGTATTGGCTGCAGCGCAAGCCGGTTCGTTATTAAAAGCGCCTGATATGTACATGGAAAAGTTGGTCGTCGGCCCGCAAGCCAAAGCGGCGATTGACCTTGACCTCGATGTAATGACAAACCTGGCCAATGTCGCTGCTGCGCTCAACAAGCCCCTGTCTCAATTAACCGTGGTTACCCTCGCCAAACCTAGACACGATGACATCATAAAGCAAATGCACCAAGCGGGTATTCGCGTCTACGCCCTACCCGATGGCGATGTTGCGGCCTCGATTTTAACCTGTCTGCCCGAAAGCCAAGTCGATGTGATGTATTGCATTGGCGGGGCGCCTGAAGGGGTCATTTCCGCTGCGGTGATCAAAGCTCTGGGCGGCAATATGCACGCGAAGCTATTGCCAAGAGATCAGGTTAAAGGCGACAGTGACGAAAACCACGCCATTGCTGAACAAGAGGTTGCTCGCTGCCTTGAAATGGGCGTAGAGGCCAATACGCGCTTGACGTTAGAACAGATGGCCAATACCGACAATCTCGTCTTCTGCGCCACCGGGATCACCCAAGGCGACATTCTGGCCGGCGTTCAACAGCAAGGCGATTACATCACTACTGAGTCTTTGATTATCGATGGCGCGCAGGGGACAGTCACTCGCCTTAAAAACCAGCACCATAACGCCACCATAGAGCAACACGTCGCACTGTGGACCGCACAACAGCGCGATTAATCGCCTGTCGCGTTGCCAAAACAATAATTTTATAAAACAATAAGTTGCAAAAACAATAAGGTGACAAAAGCAATCCCAAAGCGCGTTCGGTTTTGCCAGGCGCGCTTTTCTCAACCAGCCCCCTATCGCCGTGGCAATGCCTACCTCTGCAGTCTGCACTTTCGTCCCCCAAAATCTCAAAAAAGAGATAGCCATGACTCATTGTTGAGACACGCGTGAAATAGGTTACAAAAGTATCAGTTGCATGCCCAATATCGGTTATTGTGTAGACTATCACACAAATCCAAAGGCGAGGTGTTACTGTCATGGAAAGAACGTTAAATCACTACCAAAACCACCAAGCGGCAAAGCCGATCACCTTGCCTTCGTTTGATGAACTCATGGTCATGGCGCAGCAAGACCCGAACGGGTTTGAGCGTTTTCGACAAAGGGCTTGTTTGCGCTGCATTTTGTCGAGCTCACTGCCGATGCGCGAGCGCCTCATCGCCCAGCAAAATCACATCAATCGCCTTATCTCGCACTGTAAAAACCCGGTTCATACTAATATGGTGCTGATGAGAGAATTGCAAAAACAAGTCGCCAAACTAAGACAATCACTCGAAGCCAACCCAAGATTATCGTCGCAGCAACCACAAGCGGAGATCATCGACTTTGGCCAAGCTTGTGAAAAGCGTCGTCAATCGGTCTAACTCGGTGAACGCAGCAACAGATGGTGAGGATATCTTGCCAATAGGCACTCACCGCTCGCTCTTTGTTACACCCTGAGTCCTTCTGAACTCAATAATAAAAAGGCATCGGTTATAGCCGATGCCTTTCTCACTCCAAAGCGTACTTTACTCAGTGCAGAAACGTCGATTGTTTTGCGCCGAAGCGGTTTTCCCCTTTACTGCCGGCCAAAAAGCCACATTCGACAAAGGTCCACAAAGCACAAACCAAGGCGACAATCAAAATGGCATTATCCAAAATGGCGCCAGACTGCGCACCTTGAGTTAAATTGACGCTCGACACCATACGGACAAAAATGACTGGTAACTGCAAAGCCAGCCACGCAGCGGATTTATCGCGATCGTGCCAACGTTTGGTAGTGATGGCAAAGTCTGGCACCATCAAGACGACCAACAGGACGGGTAAAATCCAGTAGGCATGGGACACAAATAAGCCGCCGACTAACGCCGCACTTAAAATCACCAGTACGTAATACGCAATGTTCCACACCCAATACACCCGGCGACTGACTCGCCCACGAAACGAAAAAAGCAACTGATATAACGACATGTTTTACTCTATTTAAGTGATTTTTTTAACGACTGACATCGAAACCCGCCACGGTTTAGCACCGTCTAATATGAGTCTGTATTTTCTTGATGATGACTCAATCAATGAACAAACACAGTGAGTTCGGCTTATGAGCTCAGTATAAACGAGTTACCGCGCTATGGTGATGGTTTTCGTACTCAGAGGCAAAACTTGCCGTCACCTTTGTGAGCCCACAACCGTCTCGGTAAATAACAATTAAACCCTTTTTCTCATGATACCCATCATGATTTAGACAAATAATTCTGTTATATTTCTGTTCGACATTTATTTATCACCTCAAAACAATTTGGAGACAATCCTATGCGTCAACCTGTAGTAATGGGTAACTGGAAACTAAACGGCAGTAAAGCGATGGTAACTGAGCTGCTAACGGGTCTAAATGCGGAACTAGACGGCGTAACTGGCGTAGACGTAGCTGTCGCTCCACCGGCACTTTACATTGATTTGGCTGAGCGCTTGATCAAAGAAGGTGGCGACAAAATCATCCTAGGTGCTCAAAACACGGACATCAATAACAGCGGCGCGTTCACTGGTGATGTTTCTCCTGAGATGCTAAAAGACTTTGGCGCATCACACATCATCATCGGCCACTCAGAGCGTCGTGAATACCACGCAGAATCTGATCAGTTCATCGCCAAGAAATTTGCTTTCCTAAAAGAAAATGGTCTAAAGCCTGTTTTCTGTATCGGTGAAACCGACGCGCAAAATGAAGCAGGCGAAACAGAAGCCGTTTGTGCTCGTCAAATCAACGCGGTTATCGACCTTTGTGGTGTTGAAGCGTTTAACGATGCGATCATTGCTTACGAGCCAATCTGGGCGATCGGTACCGGTAAAGCGGCAACGGCTGAAGATGCACAACGCATTCACGCTTCTATCCGCGCGCTTATCGCTGAAAAAGATGCAGCCGTAGCAGAGCAAGTGATCATCCAATACGGCGGTTCTGTAAAACCAGAAAACGCAGCGTCTTACTTTGCACAACCAGACATTGATGGCGCATTGGTCGGTGGCGCGGCGCTTAATGCTCAAGGTTTTGCGGCGATCGCTAAAGCAGCAGCAGAAGCGAAAAAAGCGTAATTGCGTTTAAGTAATAAAAATAAAAAAAGCTGACTGAGGTCAGCTTTTTTATTGCCCGTTAAAAGCGACCTCTGAGTACCCGCCACAACCAAAACTCCAGCCCGATTTTCTTGCTCACACAAAACCAAGAAAAGACACTGGTACTGACCCCAGTTAACGCCACCGCAATTGCCGCGCCGGTTTCGTGATACATAGGGATCAAAAAATACAGTGAGCAAACCAGCACCGCGAGGCCAATCAATAACGAGAACAGGTAAAAGCGCTCATTGCCGGTCATACACAGCACCGAATCACAAGGGCCCATAAAGACGCTGCCCAGTTGACCCAGCACTAAAATGATAATCAAGGGATAGGCCGCTAAATACTCGAGGCCAAATAAATTCGCCACCAACCATTGACCAAACAGGACTAACCCCACCCCAACGGGAATGGCCACAGACAAGTTCAGTAACGCAGCGCGAATAAATAACCCATTAACACGTGCCATGTCTGAGCGGGCAAACGCACTGGAGATCTTAGGGGCAATGATCCTGTCCATGGTCATTTGGCCCAACGCCAATAAAGCCGCAGCCTGAAAAGCCACTTTAAAATACCCCACAGACATAGTGCCTTCTATTGTCCCTAAAATGACACTGGCCAGTTCTGAGTTAAGAGTCAGTACTACTTTGACTAATGCCAGAGGCAGTAATATCGCCCACCAACGACTAAAAAACACCGAACTGGACACAAAAGCACGCGGCTTAAAAAATTGGCGCGTTACGCGATACGCCAGGCCAAAACCAATGACAACCGAGGCGACTTGAATCGCTAACATCCATTGCAAACTCCACTCAACTTGGGCCCACTCTAACGTGCCAATCATGACAATCGCGCAGAGCGGTATCATGGTGAGTGTGCTAAATACCCCCATCGCTGGGCGTTTTAACCCTGTAAGGAGTCCACCTTGACGGATCAGCAATGCGCGAAAAAAGAGCAACACAGCCGCGAGGAAAATCGATGAAACAGAGAGAACTTCAAAAGGCGTAATGTAGAGGTAATACGCAAATAAACAGATTGCTAGGGCGCCGAATATCAAGGTGTACAAGGATGACCAACGCAGATATTGCACTAATCTATCTTGGTCTTCCATGGTAATGCAGCGCGCCACTTCCCTCACGGTCAATTCGTGAATACCCGCACTAGGTAAAATAAGCGCAATGGCCATTGCTGAAACCACAAAGCCGTAAGCACCAAAGTTTTCAGGCCCAAGTAACCTTGCCATCGCCACGCCCATCACCAAAGCGAGTAACCTTGAGAAACCTTGTAGCGCACCGGTTGAAAAGACGGTTCTTAAAAAGGGGTGTTGATTCAGCACTGTGTCAAAGAGCCCTTAAGAAATGGTTTTACTATATCTATCATGAATAAAAGCCAGATCACAAACAATATTGCCTTTCAATCTCAAAGACAAAGACTAAAGACAGTAAAAGACAGTGGCAAGATCGCTTCGCTTCAAGTCACAAGATCACTTCGTTCCAAGTAAAAAGAAAACCCTAAGACTAAAAACCGGTATCATTCATTTTAACCTTTTGACCTTTCTTG
>JBFGYW010000103.1:0-10987 GCA_041587235.1 Vibrio sp. | reverse complement strand
TGAAAACCAACAAGGGGTGAGCAAACAGTGGTTAGAAGAGAGTGAGTTTGAGATTGAAGTCGAATGCGTACGCTACAAAGTCACGCCATCGTTTGGCTCTTTCTATGACCCAAAAATGGAGCGCATTAAGCAATAATTGAGCGTTTTATTATGACTTCATCAAAGATTGGCTATCAAAGACTGAGTCTTATCGAGCCAATCCCACCTTGGGCCTTTGTGCCAAGTAAGCGGGCAAAGGCCTAAGGTAAAATCGATTGCGGTCAGAAATAGATAGCTTTAGGGTGGAGTATCAACCACCAAGTAGAAAAGTGATTATGACATTAATAAATACAGACAGTGAAATTGAAAAAAATAACCGCCGATTGGGCGGGCAAATACGAGACTTGAGAAAATCGAAGGGGATCACTCAAACCCATTTAGCGCAAGAAACCGGCCGCTCTATCGGCTATATCAGCCAATTAGAACGAGGATTGTCCTCGGTGTCGATACCAGTACTTAAAAAAATCAGTGATGTTTTGGGCGTAAATATTTCTTGGTTTTTTCATACCGACGACACGTTAAGCGACCAGGAAAATAACTTTGTGGTGCGCAAAGACAACCGCCGTCAGCTGAGTTTTTCCGACGGTGAAATTAAAGAAGAGCTGTTGTCTAAAAAAATGAATGGCGCGTTCATTATGATCTTAACCACTTTGGCGCCCGGGGCCAAAACCGACGATCAATCCCGAGAGCGGGTTGGTGATGAAAGTGGTTACATTCGCCGCGGCGAAGCCAAATTTACCATTCAAGGTGAGCCACTGACCTTGTTTGAAGGCGATACGTTTTCTGTGGGGGTGGACGACGCCTTTCAGATTGAAAACGCCACCCAAGAGCCGCTTGAGGTTATTTGGGTATTGCCATCGTCATACTAATTGCGACTCGCCGATAGGGATAAAGCTCACATTAAGATTGACAGACAAAGAAATAATTTATCAATAAAACAATAAGTCACTGACAAAATAACCACAGGCCAACCGCTGCGTTGGCGAGAAAAATCAACAAAATGAACACTGACAACTCGGACACAAAGGCTAAATAAAAGGCGGTTATGATGGATTACATATACAAACCCAATGACGACATCGACGTTGGAGGGGATATCTATTACCCAGGGTTTGCGACAAAATCACCGGTGGACTCCTATGAAGTGCACTGCGGGCAGTCACAGGTTATTGAGGTATTGAGCGGCGATCTGCTCAACCTGACCAACTGTGATGGGGCCACAGAGGTGAAAATTCTTGCCTTCGACTCACAAGGTCAAGATGCGATGGCCATGACCTCATTGGCCGCTCTGCCGCCTTGTGAATGGCAGGCCGACGCTGTCGCCATCCATGCCAATCAAATCGGCGAGGTCGAACTGACTCGATTGACGGCGCGCGCTGTGTTTGCCGCCAATGGTGAGGCAGGTGAAGTCTATACCATCAAATCAGATGCCGCGCTGAGCTTATTGATCGCCGTTGAGCAAACCAATGACGCGATAGAAGTGGGCGGAGGAGGCTCGATTTTGGTTGAGCACAGTGTCTCTGAGCCCCAAGCTCACGCTTTGCCGAAACCGTTAGCACCGGATTTTAAAGACCTTCGTGTCAGCAAAGGCACGGCCCAAGCGTATCGAGTCAAGGCGGGGCAGTACGTTCAGATCATTGATGTTGAGGGACGTCAATGTTCCGATTTTATGGCAGTGAAACAATCGGCACTTGATGCAGGCCTCGAGCGTTATATCGACTCGACTGTCACGCGTACCATGGTTGGCAATGCTTATCCACTGCCGGGTTTGTGCGATAAGTTTTACGATCAAGACATGCAGCCATTGCTGGCAGTGGTTCAAGACACGGTCGGACGTCATGATACCTTTGCCCTCGCGTGTACCGCCCGCGGTTATGAAGACAAGGGGTTTCCCTGCCACGTCAATTGTTCAGACAACATCTCCAATGCTTATCTGCCTTATGGTATTAAGCCGCGAGAGGCCTGGCCCGCCATTAACTTTTTCTTCAACTCTTCCATCGACAATCACACTCATCACCTTTCCTCACAAGAATCTTGGTCGCGCCCCGGCGATTACGTGGTTATGCAAGCTTTAACCGATTTAATTTGCGTCTCGACGGCGTGTCCCGATGACATTGACCCGATCAACGGATGGTGCCCAACCGACATCCATGTTCGCATCTACGACCAAGACAGTGATATCCCTAAAGCCATTGCCCACCGCCCTTTTACTGAGAGTAATTACAACATGACGACTGAAAGTGCTTTTCATCCCAGAACCTCTGAATTAACCAATCACTTTGCTGTGGCTCGAGATCTCTGGTTGCCCGTTTCCTATGAAGGGACAGGCACGATAGAAGAGTACTGGGCGTGCAGCCAAGCGGTGACGATTCAAGATATGTCTTCACTTCGCAAGTACGATGTCATGGGACCTGATGCCGAAGCCTTACTGCAATTGGCGATGACGAGAAACATCAGTAAATTGGCCGTTCACCGAGGTATGTACACCTTGCTGTGCAGTGAGATTGGTACTGTGATTGATGATGGCACCTTATTTCGCCTCTCGGATCATTTATTTCGCTGGTGCTGTGGCTCAGAAGAAAGTGCCCGTCAATTAAAAGCCTTGGCAGAGCAGCATCAGTTTAAAGTGTGGATTAAACCCTTGTGGTCGTCGATGCCAAACCTTGCGATTCAAGGGCCGAAGAGTCGCGATTTACTCAAAAAGCTGATCTTTACCCAGCCCAATCATCCGCATATCGACAACATCAAATGGTTCGGTTTCACCATTGGCCGCCTTTACGACCGCAATGGCCCAATGTTTATGCTCACCCGCAGTGGTTTTACCGGTGAACTCGGCTATGAAATTTTCTGTGATCAAGCCTCCGCCTTGGATATTTGGGACGCGCTCATGAAAGAAGGCGAAGAATTTGGTATCACGCCGATGGGCGCACAAGCACTGAATATTAAACGTTTGGAAGCCGGACTCATGGTGGCGAACCAAGAGTTTACCGCTCATGTCGATGCCTTTGAGGCCGGGCTCGGTTTCGCCGTGGATCTGAAAAAGGATCACTTTATTGGCAAAGAGGCGCTGGCTCGCAGCGCCGAATCACCGCGCAAGGTATTGGTAGGATTGCGTTTGCAAGGCAATGAAGTCCCCCATCACGGCGCGCCAATTTTTGTCGGCCGCTCGCAAGTCGGCACCATTACCAGTGCGGTGCGCTCGCCTGAACTAGATTGTGTGATTGCCATGGCGCATATGGCGATTGATTACAGCGCCAATGAAACGCAAGTGGAAGTTGGCTGTTTAGATGGCTATATGAAACGACAACTTGCTCAAGTTTGTTCGGTACCCTTTATCGACCCGAAACGCGAACGAGCCAGAGCATAACAACATTGGGGCGTGGTAGGAGAGTATCAGCCCCGAACTCTGTGGCCGCCGGTGGTATAGGCGGTGAAGAACACTTCAACAAGGATGTTAATTTAGGAGAGTACTATGCAAGGACGTTTATTAAAAGTTGCCCTCAGTGTGTCTGTTGCGCTCGGAGTTTCAGGCCAAGTGTTTGCCAGTGATAAAGTCATGATTGGTGAATTGACTTGGCCGGGAGCCAAAGCGGTCGGCTATATGATCAAAGCCGTGATCGAAGATAAAATTGGTGGCGAGGCGGAAATGGTCACCAGTACCAACCCGATTATCTTCTCTGCCATGGACGGTGGCCGTGGGGATATCGATGTGCACCCCGATGTTTGGCTGCCCAACCAACAAGCCTTAGTGGACAAGTACGTCAAACAAAATGGCACGGTAAAATTATCCAGTGGCGCCTACAAAGGGCAAACTGGTTTTTGTGAACCGCGTTATATGAAAGACAAGCACGGCATCAAATCGGTCTATGACTTAGCCAGCCCAACGGCTCAAAGCCTGTTTGATTCTGACGGTGATGGCAAAGGTGAAATTTGGGTCGGGGCGCCGGGCTGGTCATCGACCAATATTAACAAAGTGAAGGCGCGAGATTATGGCATCGAGCTGTTTAATACCGTATCAACCGAAGACGAAGCCATTTTCTACAACCGATTAGAGAGTTTGTACAAGGCGGAAAAAGGGGTGGCCTTTTATTGTTATACGCCGCACTACATTCAAGTGCTTTATGACATGGTGATGCTGGAAGAGCCCAAACACGATCCGGCTCAATACCATATGCTGCAGCCCAACGAAGATAAAAACTGGTTCGAAAAGTCGACCATCACCAGTGCCGACCCAGAGAAAAATGTCCGTGTTGCGTATTCCGCATCGTTAGAAAAACGCGCGCCTCAAGTGGCGACATTTTTATCGAATATCGACCTTAAAGCGCAATACATTTCCGAGTGGACCTATCAATCGATCATTGAAGGTAAAGACCCTGAGTCCATAGCTCACGAATGGGTGAAAACCCACAGCGCCGTTGTCGATAAGTGGCTGGGTATTGCTGAGTAATCACAACACAATAGAGCAACGCATGGTGTTGTACGCCGGTACCAGTAGCCTGTGGCTAAGGGCTTAAAAAATACAGTCAAGCTACAACGGATGGAGTCAGCCCAGTGATGGGCTGACAGGTGAGTGTCAAGGAGTCGACCAGTGAGTAATTTAGAAAAAGAACCCGCCATTATCGTCAACGATGTTTGGAAAATATTTGGCGAGCAAAGTGAGCAAGCGTACAAAGCAATAAAAAAGCATCAGTACACCAAAGCGGAAGTATTATCAGAATATGAGTGTGTTGTCGGTGTCGCAGGCGCCAGCTTTGAAATTTACGAAGGCGAGATTTTTTGCATCATGGGCTTGTCCGGTTCGGGTAAGTCGACGCTGGTTCGCCATATCAATCGCTTACTAGAGCCCACGGCCGGCGAGATTATTGTCGGTGGTGAACAAGTTACTGAGCTCAATCACGAAGAGCTGCGCCACTTGCGCAATCAACAGGTGGCGATGGTGTTTCAAAACTTTGGCTTAATGCCGCACCGAACCGTGGTTGACAATGTCGCCATGCCACTGGAGATCCGCGGCGCCTCCAAAAAACAGCGCTGGGAAGAAGCGATGCAGGCTTTAGCGCTGGTGAATCTCAATGGCTGGGAGCACAAATACGCCCATGAATTATCCGGCGGTATGCAGCAGCGTGTTGGCTTGGCTCGCGCTTTAGCGACCAACCCATCGATTTTGCTGATGGATGAGCCTTTCTCTGCGTTGGACCCCTTGATCCGACGCCAATTACAAGATCAGTTTATGGCGCTGTCGGAAAAACTGAAAAAAACCACCATTTTTATTACCCATGATCTCGATGAAGCGATTCGGATTGGCAATCGCATTGCGATCATGAAAGATGGTCAGATCGTGCAAATCGGTACCCCAGAAGAAATTGTCATCAACCCAGCGGATGATTATGTGGCAAACTTTGTCGCCGGTATCTCTAAGCTCAATCTGGTCAAAGCACATTCGATCATGAAGCCGATAGCCGATGTTGATCAAGGAACGATCAGTCCAACGGCGAAGCGAGTTGATGCCGAAGACGATCTCAACCAACTGATTGACAGCTCAATTGAGTGCAATGATGCGTTGGTTGTGGTCGACAATGGCGTCGAGGTCGGCGTCATTCAGACCATCGATTTAATGCGCGCCATTCAAGGTAACCGCAAGGAAGAGGGATAAGCCAATGTCTGATGTATTACAGCAACAACAAACCGAACAGTTGATCCGCACGTTCGTACAGCGCAATGGGGATTATTACGTCAATGCGTTTGCCAAACTGAGCCAGGCCAAAGGTTTTCAGGTGTCGTTTAACCTCTTTGCCGGTCTCTTTGGTCCGGTCTGGTTTGCCGCGCGCGGCTTGTGGTCTTGGTTTCTCGGTTTGTTACTGGTTGAAACTTGGGGCTTTGTACAGTTGGCTCGCGGTTTAGGCGGCGAATTAGGTGCTGACCAAATCCAACGAGCGCAATCGATTCAAACTATGATCGACGCCCGATTACAACAAATCGAAGCGGCCAAAGCATCGGGGAGTGCCACCGACGGTCTGGAGCGGGCGGTGCAAAACCTGCATGCGGCGATGGACCAAGCCCTGAGCGCGGCTCAATCGGCCTCAACCGAAGCGTTTGGTTTGGTCATTACCGGCATTGTGGTGGTGTTAGGTGCCAAAGTCGTCGCTGCGGTGGTTGCTAACTGGACACTAGAGAGCCAATTTGCTCGTTGGCGTTCTAATAACACCGTGGCCAGTGGCTTATCGGTTGAACGCTTAGCGGCTGGTTTGGGTCTCTTTGCCATTATTGTCGCTTTAACGGCGACGCGCTTTGCTCAGCCACAGTTATTGCCGTTTCTTTTAGAATACCCGGCGAACAACGGGTTGAGCTTGTCGGTGTCAAATGGCATTAAAGCCTGGTTTGATTGGGCGACCGCAGCTGGCGGCGACATGTTTAACAATGTGACGTTAAGTGTACGCGCGTTGCTCGACAGTCTCGAAGTGGTGTTTGTCGATACCCCTTGGCCAGTGGTGATGCTGGTGGTGGCCATTTTGAGTACCTTAACCGGTGGGCCACGAGTGGCGGTGTTTGCCGTTGCCGCGATGACCTATCTAGGGGTAATGGGGTTTTGGGAAAAAGCCATGGCCACCATTTCTTTACTTGGCGCGGCAGCGATGATCTCGATTGTGTTTGGTATTCCACTGGGTATTTTATGTGCCCGTAAGCCCAAGGTCTTCATGGTGGTTCGGCCCATCCTCGACTTTATGCAATCGATGCCGTCATTCGTGTACTTGATCCCGGTGATCGCTTTCTTTGGCGCCGGAAAACCCAGTGCGATTTTGGCCACCTTGGTATTTGGCTCGCCGCCGGTGATCCGCTTGACGGTACTCGGCTTACAACAGGTGCCTCACGCCGTGCGAGAAGCGGCCATCGCTTTTGGCGCGAGCCCTGCCTACTTATTGTTTAAAGTCGATCTGCCTTTGGCGTCAAAAACCATTATGGCGGGCGTTAACCAGACCATCTTGATGTCGCTAGCTATGGTGGTCGTGGCCTCGTTGATCGGCGCGAAGGGCTTGGGTGAAGATGTCTTGGCGGCCTTGCAATACGCCTCGCAAGGAGAAGGGATCTTAGCCGGTATCGCTATCTTGCTGTGCGCTTTGATCCTCGACCGAATTGTAGCGGGCAAGCAAGAGAAAACCGCCTAACGACGATAGGCTTGAAAACACGCACTGAGCCTGGCTGTACAGTGCGTGTTTGATACCAATTTAACTCAATAGCTGGTCACCCTAGCGGGTTAAAAAACTCGATAACGTCGTTAAGAAAATCACTTGTAGAACAGAGACTCACAGTCTTTTCTTGCCTTGTTCTCAAGCTTGCTCACTGCGCTATCATTGACCACATACTTAATCAGATTGGTATGACTCATTATTCCGATTTACTTTGTTTGATTTGCGCCAGTCTCTTCGGCAGCTCATTGCGGATTTGATTGGCCGCATAAGGCTTCATATTCTTCCACTTTTGGCATTCTTGACGCGTGCGACCACACCCGGTACACCAGCCTTTCGGTCCCGAAAAATCACATAAGTCTATGCATGGGCTTTTTTGTTTTTTCATGGATTCTAAAGACCTTACTCACTGAGCTCTAGCAACAGTGCATCAATGGTGTGCTCTAAATGTCGCAGTCGATTTAACTCCTCATAGAGACGTTGCTCTAGATTTTTAAAATTGAGCGGCAAGGTTTTTTGGCAAATACCGTAACTACTGCTCAGCGGTTTATAACCTTTCCAGCCATTAATGGTGGCTTGCTCTTTTTCGAGTAAACGACCAATAAACTCTGCTTGCTGAGGGCAGTCTTCTTCAGCGTGAATGCAGATCGGAAAGGCTTTTTGTTTAATTTGTGGCGCTTCAAAAAAAGTTTCAAAGTGGACACCACCTTGATTTTGGTTGTGCCAATTGTGTTTGTAGAGCTGAAAATAATCACCGCGGTTGTAAATTTCCCAGTCTTCATCAAACCAACTGGCTTGGCGGAGCATTTTTTCGAGATTGCGAAAAACGCCTTTAATGTCTTTCATTTTGTTCCCTACGACTTACATTTTTTGCGAGTTCTTGATTTATTGTTATGTTATATCATACCAGTCTTGTCCGCGATACCCAACGTCTTTATCTGCGATGCCTAAGTTTCAATGTGCTAAGTCTTAAAGTGTTAATCAAAAAAGGCTCAAGTAAAGAGCGACAAAAATTCCTTGTCTTAATGACAAATATTAATCAGTGGACTCGGATGGCTTTTTACTGGATAAAGCACCCTGTCACTGGGCGGTGTATCCCGGTGATAAGGCAAGCCAGTCTTGTTTCTTTTTTCTTAATCATAAGTGATAAAAACTGTGGAAAAACAAACAACTATTGAACAAATTCGCGACGACTACAACATCAACTATTGGAGCCAAGGCTTCTTTGGTATTGATGATAAAGGGGATGTCTTTGCCAATCCGCGTCAGGATCAAAAAGCCCAAGTCTCCCTCGGTCATATCGTCGAGCAACTCGAAAGCAAAGGCTTGAATTTACCCGTTCTAGTGCGTTTTCCGCAGATTTTACACCAAAGGGTGCACAACATTTGCGATGCGTTTAACCAAGCAATTAAAGAATGCCAATACCCCAGTCCGTATTTGTTGGTGTATCCAATTAAAGTGAACCAACAAAAAGAAGTGGTTGATGAAATACTGGCCAGTCAAGCGGAACTCGAAAACAAACAGCTGGGCTTAGAAGCGGGCAGTAAACCAGAACTGTTGGCGGTTTTGGCGATGGCACAACACGCCAGTTCAGTGATTGTTTGCAATGGTTATAAAGACCGAGAATACATCCGTTTGGCCCTAATTGGTGAAAAACTCGGCCATAAAGTCTTTATCGTACTTGAGAAAATGTCTGAACTGGACATCGTACTGCGCGAATCAAAGGCATTGGGCGTGACACCGCGTTTAGGTATCCGTATTCGCTTGGCCTCTCAAGGCGCAGGCAAATGGCAATCGAGCGGCGGTGAAAAATCAAAATTTGGGTTGTCGGCCAATCAAGTTCTGACCGTGATGGAACGCTTACGCCGTGAAGGGCAGTTAGCTTCACTGCAATTGGTACACTTCCACTTAGGCTCGCAAATGGCCAATATTCGCGATGTCAAAAATGGCGTGAGCGAAGCAGCGCGTTTTTATTGCGAATTGCGTGAACTCGGTGCCGACATTGGCTTTTTTGATGTCGGTGGGGGGTTGGCGGTTGATTACGATGGCTCGCGCAGTCAATCTTCGAATTCGATGAATTACGGTTTGGCTGAATACGCACGCAACATTGTCAGTGCGGTCAGTGATATGTGCCATTTGTACCATCAACCGACGCCGACGATTATCTCGGAGTCGGGCCGGTCGTTAACCGCACATCACGCGGTATTGATCACCAATGTGATCGGCGCAGAAACCTATCAGCCTGAAGAGGTCAACGCGCCGCAAGCCGATGACCCATTATTGCTGCAAAACATCTGGCGCAGTTGGGAACATTTGCTCGAGGGTAACGATGTACGCGCGTTAGTTGAGATTTTTAATGACACCCAAAGCGATATCAGTGAGGTGCACAGTCAATTCTCAACCGGTGTGATCAACTTGCAACACCGCGCTTGGGCAGAGCAAGTGGCGCTGAGAATTTACCATGAATTGTCGCAAAAACTCAGCAGCAAAAATCGCGTGCATCGCCCCATTTTGGAAGAGTTGAATGAACGCTTAGCAGATAAATTTTTCGTTAACTTCTCACTGTTTCAATCGATTCCTGATGCTTGGGGAATTGATCAAGTTTTTCCGGTCGTACCACTTTCTGGGCTTGATACCCTCAGTGATCGCCGTGCAGTGATGTTGGACATTACCTGCGACTCCGATGGGGTTGTCGAACATTATGTCGAAGGCCATGGCATCGAATCGTCACTCAGTGTGCCAGCATGGAATAAAGACAAACCGTATCACCTTGGTTTCTTCCTCGTGGGCGCGTATCAAGAGATCTTAGGGGATATGCACAATTTGTTTGGCGATACACACAGTGTCGTGGTCAATGTGACTGAGCAAGGCGATGCGCAAATCGACTTTATTAATGAAGGCGATACCGTGGAAGACATGATGAAATATGTTCATCTCGATGTCGACCTGATTCGTCAGAACTATCAATCACTGGTCAAGCAGCGCGTCGCAGAAAATGAGCAAGCGATGGTGCTCAATGAACTTGAAATTGGGTTGAGTGGTTACACTTACCTAGAGGATTTTTAAATGCATGACGTTTTTAGCAAAGAAGATTTTTCTTTGTATTCCAATGCAATGACATTTATGCGCGCGCCTTATTTGCGCGACCCACGTCAGAGCGAAGCCGATGTGGCCATATTAGGCGTGCCGTTTGACATGGCAACGTCTGGTCGTCCTGGCTCTCGCTTAGGGCCCGATGCCATTCGTCGTGCTTCGGTGAATTTGTCGTGGGAAGGGCGTCGTTTCCCTTGGTCATTCAAACTTAGCGATCGCTTGTCTTTGGTCGATGCCGGTGACTTAGTGTTCGATTGCGGCGATGCGAAAGACTTGTCTGCTCGCTTACAATTTGCTGCCGAGCAGATCATTGCGAGTGGTAAAGCCTTGTTGGCCTTTGGCGGCGATCATTTTGTGTCACTGCCATTATTGCGCGCCCATCATGCTCACTATGGCAAGATGGCACTCGTTCACTTTGATGCCCATACTGATACGTACTCGTACGGCAGCGAATACGATCACGGAACCATGTTTTATCGTGCACCGCAAGAAGGGTTAATCGATCTCGATCACTCCGTGCAAATCGGGATTCGCACCGAATACGAGCCGGAAAATCATGGTTTTGAGGTGATCAACGGCATGGAAGCGAACGATTGGTCTGTCGATCAGATTGTACGTCGTATCAAACAGCGAGTCGGGGGGTTACCTGTTTATTTGACCTTTGATATCGATTG
>JBFGYW010000102.1:0-11039 GCA_041587235.1 Vibrio sp. | reverse complement strand
GGGAATGGCGGCATCAAAAGCCGCTGCCTTACCGCTTGGCGATAGCCCTACAGCGCTAACTTTCGTTAACTGAATATGGTGCGGAAGGAGAGACTTGAACTCTCACACCTTGCGGCGCCAGAACCTAAATCTGGTGCGTCTACCAATTCCGCCACTTCCGCATCATTTGTAGTTACTGTTTTGTAGCGAAAAACAATAACGTTTTAAAATGGCAGGGCTACCTGGATTCGAACCAGGGAATGGCGGCATCAAAAGCCGCTGCCTTACCGCTTGGCGATAGCCCTACAATTGCTTATGCAAGCAAATTAATGGTGGCTACGACGGGATTCGAACCTGTGACCCCATCATTATGAGTGATGTGCTCTAACCAACTGAGCTACGTAGCCATTTTTTGTTTCCTTCTGAAACGTTGCCGTCTCGTTGGGAACGGAGCGCATTATGCGGATCTGAGTGCAAAGCGTCAATAGTTTTTTTTGATAAATTTAGATAAATCGACCGTTCGGTTTCTTTTTGTACAAAGAGGCGTGTTTGTGATCAAAAACTGATGTTAATATGGCTAAGAGGGAAAAGAGTAATTGCAGGTTACTGATATTGAAATAGAAAAAAGCCAGTTTATAAAACTGGCTTTTACAGTGTATCGCTAAAAGTACGATTTATACATTGAAGCGGAAGTGAACAACATCGCCGTCTTTGACGATGTATTCTTTACCCTCTAGACGCCATTTACCCGCTTCTTTGGCACCGCTTTCGCCGTTGAACTGAATGAAATCGTCGTAGCCAACCACTTCAGCACGGATAAAGCCTTTTTCAAAATCGGTGTGGATCTTACCTGCTGCATTAGGCGCTGTTGCACCAACCGGAATTGTCCAAGCGCGAACTTCTTTGACACCGGCTGTGAAGTAAGTGTGAAGGTTGAGCAGTTCGTAACCGGCGCGAATCACGCGGTTTAAACCCGGCTCTTCAATGCCAAGGTCGGCAAGAAACTCTTCTCTTTCGTCGTCTTCCAGTTCGGCCATTTCAGATTCAATTGCGGCACACACAGGCACAACCACATTGTTTTCTTTCGCGGCGAACTCACGAACTGCATCGAGATAGGGGTTATCATCAAAACCGTCTTCATTGACATTTGCAATGTACATTGTGGGTTTGAGCGTGAGGAAGTTGAGATAGTTGATCGCGCTCAGCTCTTCTTTGCTAAGCTCCACTGTGCGTGCAGAGCCCCCTTCGGTTAGAACGGGCAACAATTTTTCTAATACGCTGATCTCAAACTTCGCGTCTTTGTCTCCGCCTTTGGCTTTTTTGGCTTGGCGTTGCATTGCGCGCTCACAACTGTCTAAGTCGGCAAGCGCCAACTCGAGGTTGATGACTTCAATATCTTCGATCGGAGAAACTTTGCCCGCGACGTGCACGATATTGTCGTTTTCAAAACAACGCACTACATGGCCAATCGCATCTGTTTCGCGGATGTTCGCCAGGAATTTATTACCAAGACCTTCGCCGCGTGATGCACCGGCTACCAAGCCTGCGATGTCGACAAACTCCATCGTAGTCGGTATGACTTTTTGTGGGTTCACGATATTGGACAGCGCATCTAATCGCAGATCCGGCACGGGTACGACACCAGTGTTTGGTTCAATAGTACAAAAAGGGAAGTTAGCAGCTTCGATACCTGCTTTAGTCAGTGCATTAAAAAGTGTTGATTTACCTACGTTAGGTAGGCCAACAATCCCACATTTAAAACCCATGATATAAACCTTATTCAGCTTTGAACGTATGCAAGCGATTTTGCGCTTTTTCTAGTCCATCTTTTATTAAAATATCAAGACAGCGAACCGCTTCATCCACGGTTGCGTCAATACATTCTTGTTCTTTGCTTGGTGCTTTGCCAAGAACATACCCTGCGACTTTGTCTTTGTGGCCTGGATGACCAATGCCAATTCGCAATCGGTAAAAATCTTTGTTGTTTGCCAGTTTGCTTATGGTATCACGCAAGCCATTATGACCGCCGTGACCACCGCCTTTTTTAAACTTAGCGACGCCAGGGGGGAGATCAAGCTCATCGTGGGCTATCATAATTTCCTCTGGCTGAATTTGATAAAAATTCGCTAAGGCCGCAATCGATTTTCCGGACAAATTCATATATGTCGTTGGAATTAATAATCTGAGATCTCGGCCATTAAGGGAAATTCGCCCCGTTAAACCAAAAAACTTACTCTCTTCTTTTAATTGACTACCGTGTACGCGAGCGAGTTCTTCCACTACCCAAGCTCCAGCGTTATGGCGGGTTCTTTGGTATTCGAGACCCGGGTTTGCCAGTCCGACCAATAATTTTATTGAATGACTCAAGAAAAGCTCCCTATCGAATTTTTAAAAGCGCCGTATCATAGCATAGAACAATTGAATCGTGCGAGGCAGTGGCGATAAACAAAAAAGCCACTTCACAGCGAGGAAGTGGCTTTTATCTGTGCTATTGATCCTTTAAGTCATTAAAGCGATCAAGAACAGGTTATTGATTGAACATCGCTGAGATTGACTCTTCATTACTGATGCGGCGAATTGCTTCTGCCAGCATGGTAGAGAGGGTCAGTTGAGTCACTTTGCCCGTTGCCGCCATTTTTTGTGGCAGGGTAATAGAATCGGTAATAATCACTTGATCGAGTACGGATTCACCGATGATTTGCGCAGCGTTGCCAGAGAAAACGGCGTGTGTTGCGTAAGCAAAAACGCGTTTTGCACCGCGGCCTTTTAACGCTTCTGCCGCTTTGCACAAAGTACCACCAGTATCAATCATATCATCGACGATTACGCAGTCGCGGTCTTTAACATCACCGATAAGGTGCATGACTTCTGAAACATTGGCACGTGGGCGACGTTTGTCGACAATCGCGATATCCACATCACCTAAAGCTTTGGCGGTCGCGCGAGCACGCACTACACCACCAAGGTCTGGAGAAACGACCACAGGATCTTCAAGTCCGCGCGCCTTCATATCTTCGAGTAAGACTGGGGTGCCGAAGATGTTGTCTACTGGCACATCGAAGAAACCTTGGATCTGCTCGGCGTGAAGGTCAATGGTAAGAACGCGGTCAACACCGACGTTAGAAAGGAAGTCTGCAACGACTTTTGCTGTAATTGGCACACGAGCTGAACGCACACGGCGGTCTTGACGAGCGTAGCCAAAGTAAGGGATTACCGCAGTGATACGGCCTGCAGAAGCACGGCGCATCGCGTCAATCATGACAACCAATTCCATGAGGTTGTCGTTAGTAGGTGCACAGGTAGATTGAATGATAAACACATCACTACCACGGACATTTTCATTGATTTGTACAGCGACTTCGCCATCAGAAAAGCGCGAAACCGTTGCATCACCAAGGGAAATGTAAAGACGATCTGCAATACGTTGGGCTAGTTCAGGTGTGGCATTACCAGCAAATAGCTTCATATCAGGCACGGTGGAAACCTCGGGGTTGCGTCCAGTTTTTAAATAGGTTGGGGGGGCGAATTGTTTTTGATAATTCGCCAATGTTTCTTTGAGTGGCGAGCGATTGCATCCTTTAGCAACAAACGCCGAAACATTATCAGTGAGGGCATTATACACGGTTTGGGCGTTAATTCGCGATGAAAATTCACCGAACACACAAGAGCCGGTGCCCGTCAATCTTGACGGCGCGTATTGTAGCAGCCAAGAAAGTTGCTTATCAACCTCTGGATAAAGCAATCGGACAATTTTTTCGCAATCGTTTTCGTGTTTTTGCTCGAGTAATGTCGTCAGTGAACGCTTAGGGGTGTCACGAGTTAATTCGCGATGCGTAAAAATATCGACGGTGGCGATACTCACATCGGGCTTTATCACCAAATAATGGCGCTCAGGGGGCTCAGCGACGGTGAGCTTTTCACCGATCCCTTCGGCAAAGGCGGCGTGACCTCGAACAAAAACAGGCACATCGGCACCAAGCGAAAGGCCGATCTCAGCGAGCTCGTCATCGCTTAAGTTGAGTTGCCACAAAAAGTTGAGTGCCACTAATGCCGTGGCGGCATTGGAAGAGCCACCTCCAATCCCTCCGCCCATTGGCAGAATTTTATCGATATGGATGTGCGCGCCGTAGGGACATCCTGTGTAGCGTTTAAGCGCCATGGCCGCACGCCAGATCAGGTTATCAACCGTTTTTACTCCGGGCAATTCGGGGCTTAAAGTAATCGACTGACGATGATTGGCGGTGATGGTCAGGGTGTCGCCGTAGTCGAGAAATTGAAACAAAGTCTGTAATTCGTGATAACCATTCTCGAGTTGGCCATTGATATAAAGAAATAAATTGAGTTTTGCCGGCGATGGCCACACCGTGGTCTCCCTGATCATGGTGTATTGCTTGGCGCGTTTGGCTTGGCTATCGATGGTTTTTTCATCACACAGAGCGTCACTTTTATTGCTCATGCTGTTTTGGTTGATGATGGGGGTATTGCGGATCATGGCAGTAGAGTCCACTGATTGATCTGTACATTGATTTTGATGTCAGCTTGTTGGATCGTCAAGCGGCTGGGCAAGGGCAAGGTTCCTTCGAAACCCTCGACATCAGTATATTGCTGATATTGAGCTTGCCAAGGTTGAGATGTGGATTGAGTCGCTAGGGTTGCCAAGGTATTTTGCGAATTTAACGTGTAAGAATCATCGCTTTGTGGTAAGCCCAGTAACCACTGTGGTAGGGACGAGACCGGAATATTTAAACGGGTCATTTGCCACATTAATTGATCGACATCTTTCGCCTCGTGGCGGTTGCCATCGTAATCAATCAAGGTCGCTTGCTCTGGAGTAATGGTCAGCTTCATCACAGTTTGTCCTAAGAAGGTGGTGAGCCTGAGCTGACTTTGCTGCGGCTGGTACTGCCAGAAAAAATTCAAATTTTGTCGTTCTGCCGGGGAGATGTAGCCTAATTTCCCGGCGACTTTAAAATGCTCAATGGCGTTAAGACGCTGTTGATGTTGTTGCCACTCAACACTGGTTTGAGTCGTGGGAAGAGAGCTGCAGCCAGCGATCAAGACGATGAGCGTGGCGCAAAGCCAAAGAGAAATTGGTTTAGTCACGAGTATCCATTTTTCTAAGCAGGGGATGACACAGACTATACCACTGATGAGTATTGTGATGAAAACAAATCGCTTGCCCTTTTAAACCGAGTCAGCTTCAAGTAAAATTCCTGACCTTATTCTCATTGTTCACAGAGAACCATCACAGACATGTCCTTGCTTGCTATCGGAATTAATCACAACACGGCGACGGTTGATCTGCGTGAAAAAGTGGCATTTGGCCCAGAAAAGTTACCACTTGCCCTGAATCAACTCAGTCAGCATGAATCGGTGCATGGCAGTGTGATTGTATCAACCTGTAACCGGACAGAGCTTTATTGTGACGTTTCGAGCGGGGATAGAAATAAAGTGGTTGATTGGCTGATCGACTTTCACCAAGTGCCCCCAGAAGAGCTCAAACCCAGTTTGTATATTCACGAAGAGCAAGCGGCGATCAAGCACTTAATGCGCGTGTCGTGTGGTCTTGATTCTCTTGTCCTTGGCGAGCCGCAAATACTCGGCCAAGTCAAGCAAGCTTATTCCGATGCCAAATCGCAACACGCGGTGGATATGGCGACGGATAAGTTGTTTCAAAAAGCATTTTCGGTAGCGAAACGCGTGCGGACAGAAACCGACATCGGTGGCAATGCAGTCTCGGTCGCTTATGCGGCGTGTACGCTGGCCAAACACATTTTTGAGTCGCTACAAAAAACCACGGTCTTGTTAGTTGGGGCTGGGGAAACCATTGAGTTGGTCGCCAAGCATTTAGACAGCAATGGCTGTGGCCAAATGATCGTCGCGAATCGCACCCGTGAACGCGCGATGGGCCTTGCCAATGAGTTTGGCGCCGAGGTGATCAGCTTAAGCGATATTCCCGATCATCTTCACCGCGCGGACATTGTTATCAGTTCTACGGCGAGCCCTTTGCCGATCATTGGTAAAGGTATGATGGAAACCGCTTTGAAACGCCGTAAGCATCAACCGGTTCTCGTGGTTGATATTGCAGTGCCACGGGATGTTGAAGCTCAAGTCGGCGATTTGTCGGATGTGTATTTGTATTCCGTCGACGATTTACAAAGTATTATCGATCAAAATATAGAGCAGCGAAAAATGGCGGCCATCCAAGCAGAGGCGATCGTCAGTGAAGAGAGCGCTGCTTTTATGACCTGGATGCGCTCTTTACAAGCGGTAGACAGCATTCGTGAGTTTCGCCAATCTGCCAATCAGATAAGAGAAGAGTTATTAGCGAAGAGTTTGCAGTCATTGGCTGCGGGCATGGATGCGGAAAAAGTACTGAATGAGTTAAGTAATAAGCTCACCAACAAATTGATCCATGCACCGACGCGAGCCTTGCAAGATGCGGCTGAGCAAGGGGATCCCAATAAGTTATCGATCATTCGCCAAAGTATCGGCTTAGATGATCTCAAATCATAAAGAAAAAGAAAATCATGATGAAACCCTCGATTATCACCAAATTAGAAACTTTGGTTGAACGTTACGAAGAAGTACAGCATTTACTTGGTGACCCAGGTGTCATTGGCGATCAAGATCGTTTTAGAGCCTTGTCAAAAGAGTATTCGCAACTTGAAGAAGTGACTCAGTGCTTTCAAAAGTACCAACAGGCACAAGAAGATTTGGCCGCTGCACAAGACATGGCCAATGAAGACGATGAAGAAATGCGCGCTATGGCTCAAGATGAAATAGCAATGGCCAAAGAAAGCATGGCATCGTTGAACGAGGAATTGCAAATTTTACTCTTGCCCAAAGACCCGAATGATGACCGCAACTGTTTCCTAGAAATTCGCGCAGGGGCTGGCGGTGATGAAGCGGGCATTTTTGCCGGCGACTTATTCCGTATGTACAGCAAATACGCTGAGAAAAAAGGCTGGCGTGTTGAAATTATGTCGGCCAATGAAGCAGAGCACGGTGGTTACAAAGAATTGATTGCCAAAGTGGCCGGCGAAGGCGTGTATGGCGAGCTTAAATTTGAGTCTGGTGGACACCGAGTTCAACGCGTACCGGCAACAGAATCACAAGGTCGAGTACATACATCGGCTTGTACGGTGGCCATCTTGCCCGAAATTCCCGAAACTGAAGTGCCTGAGCTTAAGGCTGGCGATCTGAAAATTGATACTTTCCGCGCCTCTGGTGCGGGTGGTCAGCACGTCAACACCACCGATTCTGCGATTCGTATTACTCACTTGCCAACTGGGACGGTTGTTGAGTGTCAGGATGAGCGTTCTCAACACAAAAACAAAGCCAAAGCCATGGCGGTCTTGGCGGCGAGAATCGCTCAGGCTGAAGAAGCCAAACGCGCTGCAGAAGTCTCGGACACTCGTCGCAACTTGTTGGGTTCTGGCGATCGCAGCGACCGGATCCGTACGTACAATTATCCGCAAGGTCGTGTGTCTGATCACCGCATCAACCTCACGCTATACCGCCTTTCAGAAGTGATGGAAGGGGATGTGTATTCTTTAATTGGTCCCGTGATTCAAGAGCACCAAGCCGATCAGTTAGCGGCCTTAGCGGGCGAGAATTAATTCAACCTAAGGTGTTGTCACAGATATGACCCATGAGATCACGGTTGAACTCTGGCTAGCCCAAGCGCGTGAGCAATTAACGGCTCACGCGATTGCTTCGGCATCTCTCGATGCCGGTGTGCTGCTTTGCCATGCGTTACAAAAACCGCGCAGTTATTTGTTTACCTGGCCCGATAAAGTGTTAACCGAGGCTGAATATACCCAAGCGCAAGCTTTGCTGAGCCGTCGATTAGCAGGGGAGCCAGTCGCTTACATTGTTGGTCAGCGCGAGTTTTGGTCTTTGCCACTGAAAGTCGCTCCGAGTACTTTGATCCCAAGACCCGATACGGAAAAGTTAGTCGAAGTGGCGTTGAGTGTCATCCGTGAGAGAGCTTTACTTGGGCCGATATTGGACCTGGGTACAGGCACGGGGGCGATTGCCTTAGCTATTGCTAGCGAATGCCCATCGCTCGCGGTTACTGGCGTCGATATTCGCCCCGAAGCGGTCGAACTTGCTCAGCAAAACGGCCTTGCGCTGTCGATTGATAATGCCGATTTTCGCACCAGTCATTGGTTTTCTGAGCTCGCTGGAGAGACCTTTGCTCTTATCGTGTCTAATCCACCTTATATTGACGAAAATGATCCCCATTTATCTCAAGGTGATGTGCGCTTTGAGCCATTGAGTGCCTTGGTGGCTAACGATCAGGGCATGGCCGATATTAAGCATATTATTTCGGCGGCGAAGCCCTTTTTACAGCCCCTTGGCGGGGTGGTGTTTGAGCATGGTTTTGAGCAAGGGAAATTGGTGCGCGATTTCTTTTTGAATCAAGGTTATACTGATGTCATTACCCTTAAGGATGACGCGGGTTTAGACCGAGTCACAATGGGCTTTTTGCCCCAATAATTGATTAAGAGAACGATAACAATGTATGAAGCCTTAAAACATTTTCACTTCCTGACCATTGGCGTCAGCGTGGTGATGTTATCTCTGAGATACGTACTTGTTATGATGAACTCACAAAAAGTAAATCATAAATTTTTGAAAGTATTCCCTCATGTCAATGATACTTTTTTGTTGTTGTCCGGTATTGGCTTGATTTCGCTGACCGGGTTTATCCCTTTTACCGACGCAGCCCCGTGGTTAACGGAAAAGTTGACCTGTGTGGTAGCGTATATCGCATTGGGATTTTTTGCCCTTAAATTGGCCAATAATAAGCTGCTAAGAACGTTTGCCTTTTTAGGTGCCATTGGTTGGTTGGCGATGGCGGGAAAAATAGCGGTGACGAAAATGCCGGTTTTATTTGGTTGAGGTAGGTTAAAATAGGTATCCGTCATGCACAACTTTGTAGATGAAGACTTTGATAATATGTCCTTGGCCGAAGGAGCATTGGCGCTCAATGAGGCCATTGATCCCTCGACGGATGTGCTCTGGGCCAAACAAGAGTTAGATCGCCTCGCTCAAGAGGCCGAGCAAGCGCTCTCAGTCGAAGTCGATGAGTATCAGCGTTTTGATGCCTTGTTGCGTTTGTTTTATCAACAGTGGCAATTTAAAGAAGATGTCGATAATTATTACAGCTCGCAAAATGGCTTTGTCGATCGGGTTTTAAAGCGCCGCAAAGGTGTCCCTGTTAGCTTAGGGGTCATTTTTATCTACCTGGCGAATCGATTGAATTTGCCAGTTAGCGGGGTCGTGTTTCCGACGCAATTTATTGTGCGTATCGATTGGCCAGATAGACCCGTTCGCTTTATTAATCCGGCCAATGGTGATTATGTCAGTACACATGTGTTACACGCTTGGTTAAAAGGCAAAGAAGGCCAGTTAGCTGAGCTCAAAGCCGAATACTTGCAAAAAAGCGATCATCCCACGGTGATCGGTCGTTGGCTTGGTATGTGTAAGAACATGTTATTGCAAGAAGAAAAATACGATTTGGCACTTGCCTGCACCAATTTAGCCTTGGTGCTAGTGCCTGACGACCCCTATGAAATTAGAGACCGCGGCTTTATTTACCAGCAGCTTGACTGCCCGCAAATTGCCGCGAATGATTTTCAATTTTTTGTTGAGCAATGTCCGAATGATCCGGTCACTGATTTGTTAAAAACACAAATCAGCGATTTAAATCATACCCCTGTCACTTTGCATTAACCCAAAGAGAATTACCATGGAACAGAAAACCGTAAAAATTGGCCATATTGATGTGGCAAATGATAAGCCATTCACCTTGTTTGCGGGGATGAACGTGCTGGAATCACGCGATATGGCGATGCAAATATGTGAGCACTACGTCAAAGTGACAGAGAAACTCGGTATTCCTTATGTTTTTAAGGCGTCTTTTGATAAGGCCAACCGCAGTTCGGTTCACTCTTATCGCGGCCCGGGCTTGGAAGAGGGGATGAAGATCTTTCAAGAGCTCAAAGAGACCTTTGGCGTCAAAATCATTACCGATGTACACACAGAAGCACAATGTCAGCCGGTTGCCGATGTGGTCGATGTCATTCAGTTGCCTGCGTTTCTTGCGCGTCAAACTGATCTAGTTGAAGCGATGGCGAAAACCGGCGCGGTGATCAACGTCAAGAAGCCTCAATTTATGAGCCCAGGTCAAGTGGGTAATATCGTTGAGAAGTTTGCCGAGTGTGGCAATGAACAGATTATTTTATGTGAGCGTGGTGCGTGCCATGGCTATGACAACCTGGTTGTCGATATGCTGGGTTTTGGCGTGATGAAAAAATCGTCGAACGGCAGCCCAATCATTTTTGATGTGACGCATTCTTTGCAAATGCGCGATCCATCGGGTGCGGCATCTGGCGGTCGTCGTGAGCAAACCGTTGAGCTTGCCAAAGCGGGTTTGGCAACCGGGATTGCCGGTTTGTTTATTGAAGCTCATCCAAACCCAGATCAAGCGAAATGCGATGGCCCATCGGCATTGCCTTTGGATAAATTAGAGCCTTTCTTAGCGCAAATGAAAGCGTTAGACGATTTGATTAAAGGTTTTGAGCATATTGACATCAAGTAATTAAAAGTCGGTATAACCGACTTTTTTGCCATTATATTCATTTTAGTCTCAATACGATCACGATAAGCTTCTCTTAAGATAGCAAGGTAAGTGTGTTAAAACACGCTTGCCTTGCTTTCTATACTGACTTTGACGATATAGCGAGTACGATTGATATCAATATTATGAATATTAGATTCTGGGCCCATTTTTATCTTACACATTGAGTCTCGATTAGGCATATTACCGAACCGTGATTTAGTGAGTTAAGTGTTCCTTTTCCCCAGTTTCTCTCAATATCAATGAGCGCCTATTCTTACGCAAAGTAAGGCAATGTATGTTGCTTTCTTATTGATCCTGAAGAGCTTTAGCCAGGAGTAGGAATAGGCAAACATTGGTGTGACTATCTCAGTAAAAATGAGTAACGGAGTAACGTTTATGCTTTTTTCATTGCGCCTAAAGAGCGTAT
>JBFGYW010000101.1:0-11254 GCA_041587235.1 Vibrio sp. | reverse complement strand
CCCCATTTTGAATCGACAAGATCGGCAAGCCAGAGCGAGACTGTGACTGTTCACGCCTTAACCCCGAAAACCAAGTGCCCACTTCCAATTCATTCAGTGCGCGTCTCATCGGCTCAACCTTATTTAGCTGGTTATATTGCTCAATACCCTTGACACCTTGCTCCCACAGTTTGCCATATTTACTTTCTTGCCAAGCCGGTGACATTGGCGCACGGTAAACTTTGAGGTTGAGGTTCAGCTGTTCCGTCAGTTGATCAATAAATTGATAGGTTTCCGGAAAAAGGTAGCCAGTGTCGGTTAAAATCACCGGCATATCCGGTTTAGCTTGAGTCACAAGGTGCAGCATCAAAGCCCCTTGGATTCCAAAACTAGACGATACCACATGGGTACCCTCTAAATTTTCTAATGCCCAAGCAATGCGTTGCTGAGCGGTTAGCGACTCTAGCTCAACATTAATTTCAGCTAGGCGGAGACTTTGCTCCACCTTAGTTAATGTGAGGAGTTCTGCTAACTTCAGTGGTGAAGCGACAGAATCAAGCATGGAAATCCCTCTTTGAGACAACAACTTCCTCAATAATGCCAGCCCGAATAGTAAAGTCTCCGAAGGCTTCTCCTGGCTCGCGCTCTTTAGCCCAACGGCCAACAAGCGCATCGATATCATCGAGGATCTCTTTTTCAGTAATGTTTTCTTTATACATCTTTGGTACACGGGTACCGGCGCGATTACCGCCTAAGTGCAAGTTGTAGCGACCTGGTGCTTTACCCACTAAGCCAATTTCTGCCAGCATGGCGCGCCCACAACCGTTTGGACAACCGGTTACCCGCAAGATGATGTTCTCTTCTTTGTCTAGGTCGTGCTTATCAAGAATCGATTCCACTTCAGTGACAAATTCTGGTAAGAAGCGTTCAGCTTCTGCCATCGCCAGTGGACAGGTAGGAAACGCCACACACGCCATGGAGTTTTTGCGTTGCTCTGACGTACCATCATCAATCAAGCCGTGTTCACGAGCAATCGACTCAATGGTTTGTTTCATCTCAGCCGGAACACCCGCAACAATGAGGTTTTGATTGGCCGTCATGCGGAAATCACCCTGGTGAATTTTAGCGATTTCAGCGACACCGGTTTTTAGTGGCTTACCTGGGTAATCCAATAAACGCCCATTTTCGATAAATAAGGCTAGATGGAACTTACCGTCAATACCTTCAACCCAACCAATGCGATCGCCACGGTCGGTGAATTCGTAAGGTTTACTGTCGGCAAACTCAATACCTGCGCGTCGTTCAACTTCCGCTTTAAACACATCAATACCAACGCGATCGAGCGTATACTTGGTTTTGGCATTTTTACGATTCGAACGGTTACCCCAATCGCGCTGCGTTGTCACAACTGCCGCGGCAACATCTAATGTTTTATCCAAAGGAATAAAACCAAAATCATCGGCTCGGCGTGGATAGGTAGAGGTATCACCGTGCGTCATCGCAAGACCACCGCCCACCAAGACGTTGAAGCCAATGAGTTTGCCTTCTTCAGCAATAGCGACAAAGTTTAAATCGTTAGCATGCACATCAATATCATTGTGCGGCGGGATCACAACCGTCGTTTTAAACTTACGCGGCAAATAGTTACTACCTAGAATAGGCTCTTCATCGGTTGTTTCAACCTTTTCGCCATCCAGCCAAATCTCAGCATACGCTCGTGTTTTCGGTAGCAAATGTTCACTGATTTTTGCAGCCCATTCATAGGCTTCTTGGTGCAACTCAGATTCAACCGGGTTCGATGTACACAATACGTTTCGGTTAACGTCACCAGCTGTCGCAATCGAGTCAATCCCAATGCTATTTAACGTTTGATGCATCAACTTAATGTTCGGCTTTAACACACCGTGAAACTGAAACGTTTGGCGAGTAGTTAGACGAATACTGCCGTACATGGTGTGCTCCGTCGCGAATTTATCAATCGCTAGCCATTGTTCGGGCTTAATGATCCCGCCAGGCATACGAGCGCGCAACATGACATTGTGCAAGGGTTCCAATTTTTGCTTAGTACGCTCATTGCGAATATCACGGTCATCTTGTTGGTACATACCGTGAAAGCGGATCAATTGAAAGTTATCTGCTGTAAAGCCACCGGTGATGCGATCTTGAAGATCTTGCTCAATCGTGCCGCGCAAAAAGTTACTTTCGCGTTTTAGGCGTTCATTATCGGACAGCGGACCGAGTACTTGGCCCAAGACTTCTTGTTTATCACTCATTAGTACACATCTCTCTGGTAACGTTTGGCTTTACGTAAATCATTAATGTAGGCTTCAGCCTCTTCACGGCTCAGTTTACCCTGTTGCTCTGCAACGGAAATAAAAGCCTCATGGACATCTTTAGCCATACGGTTCGCATCGCCACACACATACAAGTACGCCCCTTCTTGAAGCCACTGCCAAACTTGTTCAGCTTGCTCAAGAATACGCTGTTGTACGTAAACCTTTTCCGCTTGGTCACGGCTAAATGCCACATCTAAGCGAGTAAGAACCCCTGATTTTAGGTACTTTTGCCATTCAACCTGATACAAGAAATCCTGTGTAAAGGTGCGATCACCAAAAATTAACCAGTTTTTGCCTTCGGCATCGCGGTTTTCACGCTCTTGGACAAAACTGCGAAACGGTGCAATCCCAGTACCAGGGCCAACCATAATGACCGGGGCGTTATCATCTTCCGGCAGTTTGAAGTTGTTGTTATGCTCAATGAACACTTTTACTTCGTCGCCCTCTTCAAGGCGACGGCTTAAAAAGCTTGAAGCTCCACCCAGACGGTGCTGCCCTTCATGTTCATATTCAACCACACCGACGGTTAAGTGCACTTCTTCATCCACTTCCGCTTGGCTAGAGGCGATCGAATACAAGCGCGGAGTCAAACGTCGCAATAAACCAACCAATTGCTCTGGTGTTAATGGCGGCTTAACTTGTTTCAAAATGTCGACAATCTGAGTGTTGGCGGCATATTGACGCAACGCATCTTTGTCTTCAACCAATTTAGCGAGCGCATCATCACCGGTCAGTTCTGCCAATTTAGTAATAAACTGTGGATTCGCTGCGGTAATTTCATAGTGTTTAACTAGCGCGGTATGAATAGAAAGACTGTCACCATCGACGTCAATACTTTCAGCGCCCGAGAGCTGAACGTGCGCTAAGATTTCTTTAGCCAGTTCATCACTGTTCTCAAACCAAACACCCAAAGCATCACCAGGCTGGTAATGTAAGCCCGATCCTTCAAGGTCAATTTCAATGTGACGAACATCTTTACCAGAGTCGCGACCGGTGATTTTTTGACTGGTCAATAAGGTCGCGGTAAAGGGATTTTGCTTATTGTATTGCGAGGCGCCGTGAGACGCTTGGCCAACAGGGAGAGAAACCACTTGTGCCGCAGGCTCTTGAGCCAACATTTCTTTGACTTTCGCAAGTGCAGACTCACTCCATTGCGCCGCGGATTCATCGTAATCTACATCACAATCAATGCGCTCGATAAAGGCTGTCGCACCTTGTTTACTCAAAAAGGCATCAAAGTCTTTACCCGTTTGGCAAAAGAACTCGTAACTCGAATCGCCCAAACCAATAACACCGTATTGTAAATCAGGTAATTTAGGCGCTTTCTTCGATTGAAGGAATTCATGTAATTCAATCGCGTTATCCGGTGCTTCACCTTCACCATTGGTTGAAGCAACAATAATAACGTGCGTCTCTTTCGCCAGGTTTTTACCTTTGTAATCACTGGCATCATACAAAGACACTGCGATTCCCATTGAAGCGGCTTGTTGCTCAAGGGATTCAGCCACCCCTTTGGCGTTACCGGTTTGAGAGGCGTAAATGATGGTCAGCTTACCGGTGGGTTTAGCCGCGGCGGCTGGCGCAGGAGCGACCGCACCAGGCTGCTGGCTTTGGCTCAATCCCCAGAAGTAACCACTCACCCAAGCCATTTGTTGCGGAGAGAGTTCACTCATGGTTTGTTGCAGCAGGCCAAGCTGCTGATCGTTTAATGGGCTCGCCAGTGCAGCGCTCCCATTGGCATTGCTCGTATTTGTTGAGATTTTATTTTGAGAAGACATGGTCTCGACATCCCTATTCATTGCGTGCGAATAGAGTAACCATTTCCGGAAATAACAAGAAAGAATAGATGTGAATGTTTTATAACTTTTTGGAAGTAACCAGGTTTAACGCCTTACAAGGATTCAATGCGAACTTGTTGGAATCCAATCGAAAGGGCATTTTTTGAAGCCTCATCGAGATCGTCATAAAGGCATTCCACACCAAGGTGGTCAGTTAGCAAAATAAAACCGCCTTTGACGTGACGAAACTCGACCACCCAGTTGCCTTCTCGCACCGAGGGCTCAATGACAGCTTCCGTCAGTTGGTGGTCACGATATAAGTGACGCAATTCCGTGAGGGTCATAGTCCATTCTCTTATCGTCCTATCCATCACTAAGTTTGGACAAAAAACAGACAATAGACGAGAAAAAACGGCTTATATTTAAAATTGATATTAGAAGGGGAAGTGAAATAACGCTTGCGTATAACTTGCTACACAAACGCAGTTTCGGAAAAGTACAAGTCAATTATTGACAAATCATTCACTTAAAAAGAGAGTTGCGCACCAACAAACCAGCCATCTAAATTAATACTGGCGTCATCTGGTAGTGTATTTTGTGTCCCTGAAAAAGACAACTCAAGATCTCGGTATCCGCCTTTTAAGGTGACGTTCACTCCTTGATAAGGAAAGTGATACTGCAGCCCATATTGGGTGTCGTATTGCTTAACACCACCTTGGCCACCCACCACGGCTTTGGCGAAAAAATCCCAACCATAAAAATATAATGGCAGCGGAACCTTCATATCCAAAAAGCCATTGAAAAACTGTTCTTCAAATGTGCCTTGTTGCGTTTCATCGGCGTTGATATAGAGACCATCGGTAAGCTTTGTCCAAGTGATCCCCAGATCAAGTTGCCACGAATATTGATTCACCAAAGGGTAATACAAGCTGACATCGTATTTATCAAATTGACTGTGAAAGGTGTCAAGTTGTGAATACTCAAAGCCAAGGTTAGGCCAATAAATAAACCCTGTTTCAAAGGCAAAGCGCAAAGAAGGGACTTGTTTGGTGGTGCGTAAAACACCATCAACTTTACTGTCTGCCCACCAAGAGTCGGCAGCAACTTTGACGGTATAAAAGGAATATTGCGGGGTCATGCCCAATGGTCTCGCCTGCGCTGAGCACGACAGCATTGCACCACCAACAGCCCCAATGCCGATGATGAGAGAGTTTGTGAAGCCCTTCGCTGTTTTACACACCATGTGTTATTCCTATCGAGTCAATTTTTGCACCAAAGCAACGATCAAGGCAATGCCAATAAGCCAAGGTAACCATTTGATCACTAAGCCTAACATGCCAAAAACCATCATCACGACAAATCCGATAAAAATCGCTAACAATACGCTTGCCATTGTGACGCCGGTCAAAATTAGAATTCCAGCAAAGGCTAATAAAAAAATCAATTCCATCGTATTTCTCCACCTTAGAATCCATCACCAGCGCCTGACGAGCTGGCGATTACGTAACATTGTGCTTAAAAAATGGGAGGGAAAACAAGGTTACTGAGTCGAATCAATGCACGATTTTTTACTATACACCTAATTCGCGAGGAATTTTAGCTAAAGCGGCTTCCAACACTTCAAGGCCAGCGCCAGGCTTGTGCGCATTTTCACTAATATAACGACGCCATTGGCGAGCCCCAGGCATGCTTTGAAAAATACCCAGCATGTGGCGAGTGATGTGATTTAAATAACTGCCTTTGCTCAATTGCTCTTCGATATAAGGGAACATGGCTAACACCACCTCAGAGCGCTTCACGATGGGCTTGTCACTGCCAAACAACACTTGGTCAACTTCACTGAGTAAATAGGGTGACTGGTAAGCTTCTCGCCCAATCATGACCCCATCGAGGTGAGCCAAGTGCTCTTTCGCTTCTACGAGTGATTTAATACCGCCATTGATGGCCATGATCAGATGGGGAAAGTCGCGTTTTAATTGGTACACTCTTGGGTAATCGAGCGGTGGAATGTCGCGATTTTCTTTCGGGCTAAGGCCGCTTAACCATGCTTTTCGCGCATGGATAGTAAATTGCTCACATCCCCCTTGGTCAGAGACTATGCCGACAAAATCGGTTAGGAATTGATAGGAGTCTTGCTCATCAATGCCAATGCGCGTTTTAACCGTAACCGGAATATCAACGACTTGCTTCATGGCATCAACACACTCGGCCACCAGCTGAGGTTCTGCCATTAAACAAGCGCCAAAACGACCATTTTGAACCCGATCTGATGGACAACCCACATTGAGGTTAATTTCGTTGTAACCGCGTTGCTCAGCGAGTTTGGCACAGTGAGCGAGCTCTTGAGGATTTGAGCCGCCCAATTGCAATGCAACCGGTTGTTCTTCTTCACTGTAAAGCAAAAAGTCGTGCTTGCCGTGTATGATGGCGCCCGTCGTCACCATCTCAGTGTACAGTAGCGCTTCTTGGCTCAATAAACGGTGAAAGTAACGGCAGTGTCGATCCGTCCAATCGAGCATGGGTGCAACAGAGAAGCGCTGCATAGGATAGGTGCTTGTTTTATCTGGATTAGACACTGATTTACCTCAATTGAACTTCTGTTAAGCGTGATACGACCAAAAAACAAAGCGGATTATACACACACCGACAAACAGATTTAAGCCCAAAGCCAGTCTTTCTATTAGAGAGAATCGAGATTCCCCCCTCACGCCCATACCATCCGCGAACCACCAACACTCCCAATATCAAATCTTGTTCACATTTAATCGCAAAAATACCCTATCGTCACACTCACTGCGAGTGTCATTGCTATACTTGATTTAGCTAGGGGCAAAAAATAACTCAGAATGAATGCAAACCAACACCAATTGATCAATCGAATCATGACAACAGAGGTTATCGACAGCGGATGGCTAGATCAATCCGCTGAGCTTATCGTCGGTAGCTTATTATCTGGGTTAAATATTCATCGAGCCGGCATTTGGCTGTACAACAACGAACGCTGCGAATACATCACCGCGACTCTTGTCATCGACCAACATCATCACGTGCGCGACAACAGCACCGTCTTAAATCGCAGTGATTTTCCAACCTACTTTGACGCTCTCGACAAAGAGGTCGTGATCGTCGCCAATGATACCTTTAACGACCCAGTTACCTGCGAGTTTACCGTCGGTTATTTGGATGTATTAAACATCACATCTATGCTCGATGCCCCGATTCGCATCAGTGGAAAAACCGTAGGAGTGGTTTGTTGTGAGAATATCGGTCCGCAAAAAGCTTGGTCGAACGATGAAATTTTATTTACGACCTTACTGGCCGATCAATTTGGGCGAGCCTTAGCCGCAAAAGAGAAAATAGCCCAATACCAAGAACTGGAAAATACCTCTAAAGCCTTAAGTCGACAAACCGCCCAACTTAAAGCCCTGCATCACAGCCTAGATCACTTCAGTTTGATCGCCAATTTTGATCGCAACGGTATTATCTCAGACATCAACGGCAATTACTTAGCCTTGTCTAAATTTGATAAGCCGCAACTGATTGGTTGCTCATTGTCTATTTTTGAGCCCGAATTGCTCGATAGTCCTTCCTTGAATTCCATGTGGGAAACCTTACATCAAGGCAAAATTTGGCAAGGGATAATGAAACAAAGAGACAAGGATAAGCACACTTTCTGGCTCAATGCGACCGTCTCTCCTGTAAAAAACAATATCGGCAAAACAGAGGGTTACATCGGTTTTTTCCATAACATCACTCATGAAATGAAAATGGAAAACCAACTCTACCAAGCTGAACAAATGGCACAAATGGGCAGCTTTAGCTACGATCTGAACCATCAAGAATGGCGAGTATCGCAAAATTTACACAACATTTTTCAACACGACACGCAAAAGCCATTTAACTGGGAGTCACTTAATCAAACTTTATCTCACACCAATTTACACACCTTGCACCACTACTTTGAACAACTTGCCGGCCAGCAGCCCGGCTTTAAAAGCCAATGCACGTTGCACCAAAAAGGCCGTTGGTATCAATTTATCTTCCAACGTCATAAGCAATCCATTATAGGTAGCTGCCAAGACATTACTCAGCAAACGGTGCAGCAACGGACTTTAGACAATATTATTTTGCTGCAAAATACCATCTTAGATTCAGCAAATTCCACCATTATTGCCACGAACCCAGAAGGGTTGATCACCCATTTTAATAAAACCGCCGAGACGGTGTTGCAATACCAAGCCGATGAGGTGATTAACCAAAAAAGTCCTTGCCTATTTCACCGCATAGATGAAATTCGCCAAAACGCAGACTCGTTGCTGCCCAATGACTTCTTTAATTTAGTCGAAAAAGCCGACATGAGCGGCGCTGAAGAAAAGGAATATCATTACCTAACCAAAGACGGGCAAGCGATCCCTATGTATTTGTCGATTACCGCCATCAAAAACGAGACGGAACACTTGCTAGGGTATCTCTTTATAGGCCGCGATCTCAGAGCACAAAAAGCCGTTGAGCGCGATTCAGAGAGACTGCGTTCGATTATGGAAACCGCCGGTGATATCGCCGCTTTTTCCGGTTATTCTTATGATGTGAACGACGGAACTCTTCACCTAACTCACGAAGGGTTTAAACAACTCATCAGCCAGCAACATGATAAGAAAGCCATTACTGTTGAAGATGCGCTGCCTTTATTAATCGACAACGACAGAAGCAAAGTCCTCAGCGCCTTAGAAAATGCGGTTTTGCACACGACCGACTTCGATATCAAAGTTGCTGTAACTCAACCCAATCCCTATCAGATTGAATGGCTGAGGATTGTCGGACGCACCCGCTCCGAATACCAGAGTGTCACGTCAATTATCGGTTTCATTCAAGATATCAGTAAACAAAATCAACTGGAGTCGAAACTCTCTAAACAAGCCTACTCCGATGAGCTCACTCAGTTGGCCAATCGACGTTGGCTAATGGATTATCTCGACACCATCTGGCAAAGCCATTTCGTTCAACAAACTCACCCGGCGATTATCCTCATGGACATCGATCACTTTAAAAAAGTGAACGATCAATGGGGCCATGATGCCGGTGATCACGCGCTCAAACATCTTGCTCTAACCATTACTCCCCACTTACCTAAAGAGAGTCTCTTTGGCCGTTTTGGCGGCGAGGAATTTATGATCGTCCTCAACCACTGTCGTGAAAGTGATGCTACAGATTTGGCTGAAAATATTCGCCGAGCTTTAGAGCGCAGCACCTGTTTTTACACCGCACCGTTGCAACATGAATCCGTAACGATTCCTCTAACCGTCAGTTTAGGGGTTAGCAGCTTGGAAAACACCCCTATTCAGACATTAACACAATGGCTAAACAGCGCCGATGAAGCGCTCTACTCGGCCAAGGACTCAGGCCGAAATCAAGTCATTGTTTATCAAGACTCTAGCCCATCGTCACTCGAACGGCACTGTATAAATTAAGACCAGGCAAATTTATACCAGATAAATGAAAACCAGGTGGTTTGAGCCAAGATCACCACTTGGCCCATTTCTCTACGTTCCCTTTTCTTGGCATCCCATTCTAGGCATACAAGTAGCGCTTGTTAAAGATAAAGCCACTTATCAACCTCATCGATTTGCTCTGGCGGCAAAAACTGCTTAGCGTACGCCAAATGAATGTCTTCGCGTAACATCAAGGTAAACACATCTTCATCTAAGTGTTTATCCTTGACCATGAAACTCAAAATCCTCACCGCTTCACTTAAGGTTTTGGCTTTTTTATACGGCCGGTCTGAAGCGGTTAAGGCTTCAAATACGTCAGCCACTGCCAATATCCGGGTTTCAATGGGCAACGAGTCCTTAGTCAATTGTTTCGGATAGCCTGTGCCAATTAACGTTTCATGATGGCCCCCCGCTATCTCTGGGACCCTTTGTAAATCGGCGGGTAAAGGAAGCGCTTCAAGCATATTAATGGTCGAGATGATGTGCTCGTTGATCCGATATCGATCCTCGGCGGTCAAGGTTCCACGTTCAATAGAAAGGTTATATAGCTCCCCCAAATTCGCTTGATGCTGTGGTACCGGCATTTTGATCCCTTTACCAATTCGCTTACCAGGGTGAGTAGACCAAGCAAAAATGTGCTCGTCTTTATCGGCCAAAAGCGGTTCAACACAGGGTAGCTTTGCTGTGGGGAAACGCTCTAATCGCTGACTCTCCAAAGGCGATAGCCCTAAACGATCATCAAAGTAGCGAACCCAAGTCTGTTGACTGATCGTTTGAAGACGTGAAATATCGTCACTCGACATCCCTTCAGAGCCAATATTACATTGAGCGATAAAAGCAAAATCGTCTTGCAGCTGTTGTTCTTGGCGAGCGAGGTTCTCTTTAGCCACTTCTGCATCCACACCTTGATCTATGGCGTGATAATAACTCAATTTAGCATCGCGTAACATGACTTCAAAACGCATACGCACTAAGTGAATACGATTGGTGATCGCCTCGAGCTTAGTACCTTTATCGACAATGTGCTCGGGCGTTGTGACTTTGCCGCAATCGTGTAGCCAAGCGGCGATTTCAAACTCTCGTTTTACCTTATCATCCTTAAAATTAAACTGCTCAAACGCCGGGTGACTATCATCGCTGGCTTTTTCCGCTAACATCATCGCCAAAACAGGAACCCGCTTACAATGACCGGCGGTATAAGGCGATTTTTCATCGATGGCTTGTGCAATTAACTTGATGAAAGAGTCTAATAACGCTTGCTGATTGGCTTCGTGCTCTTGTATCGCGTCGCACATATCCAACATCGACTCTGACAATTCGCGTATTTCACTAATACGAGTGTTAACCGGTCTCACTTGGTCAAAGTGACGCCTCTGTATATTCCGGCTTTGCTTCGCTAAAGCCTTAACAGGTCTGGCAATATAATGAGTGCTATAAGACACCACAGGAATCAATAGCAAGAGTACCACAAACGTAATTGCTAAAGAGCGGTACACCTTGGCCATTTCTTGCGAGAACAAATCGTCCGAAGGCACAATGAAAGCCAAATACTCTTGCCCACTCTTATGGCCTTGATTTTGGATATAGACAGTGTACGTTTGTGTTGCATCCTCAACTTGGTAAAGCACATATTGGTGTCGCAGCAAAGATTTGGCCTGCTCAAGTAAAGAGT
>JBFGYW010000100.1:0-11268 GCA_041587235.1 Vibrio sp. | reverse complement strand
CTACTACGCGCCCTATTTCTTCGCGGTTTGATTTGCAGGCAAAGACCATGAGCAATAAAGACAATATTTTTTCCGCTCCGATCGATAAGATCGGCGATTTTAGTTTTGATCAGAAAGTGGCCGAAGTCTTTCCAGACATGATCCAGCGTTCGGTGCCCGGGTATAGCAATATCATTTCCGCGATTGGTATGATGTCTGAGCGTTTTGCCAAGCCCGATACACTGATTTACGACCTGGGCTGTTCACTCGGTGCAGCCACGCTTTCAATAAGACGTCATCTTAACGTGACGGGATGTCGAATTATCGCAGTCGACAATTCGAGTGCCATGGTTGAAAAATGCAAACTTCATCTCAATGCCTATCGCTCAGAAACCCCGGTTGATGTGATTGAAGCCGATATTCGCGACATCGACATCAAAAACGCGTCTATCGTCGTACTTAATTTTACTTTGCAGTTTTTGTCCCCAGACGATCGCTACGCCTTATTAGCCAAAATCCATCGCGGTTTATTACCTGGGGGAGTGTTAATCCTATCGGAAAAATTCATCTTTGAAGACGGCAAAGCGCACGAGTTGTTAATTGATCTTCACCATGACTTTAAGCGAGCCAACGGATACAGCGAGCTCGAAATTAGCCAAAAACGCAGTGCCATTGAAAACGTGATGCGCCCAGATACGATTGCAACACACCAACAGCGCTTTGCCGATATTGGCTTTTCTCATAACGAAGTCTGGTTTCAGTGTTTTAACTTTGGCTCAATGTTTGCCATTAAATAATTTTTGCCCATTTATCTACAGAGCGTTTTATCATGTTTGATTTTGCCGATATCTACCAATTAATTGCCAAAGAGCCGCGTTTGCAATCTTGGCTTAATGTTCTGCCACAACAATTAACCGATTGGCAAAATAGTGAACACGGTGACTTTCCTCGCTGGATGAGAGCCTTGAAAAAAATTCCAAGCGAAGTGCCCGATCACATTGAGCTCAAATCTCAAGTCCGAGTTGAAAATAATCACCCCCTTGCGGTTGGCGAACAAAAAAAATTAGAAAATTTACTCAAAACGTTTCACCCTTGGCGCAAAGGCCCTTATTCACTCCACGGTTTAGAGATCGACACAGAATGGCGCAGCGACTGGAAATGGGATCGAGTCTTGCCCCATATCTCGCCATTAAAAAATAGGACCGTTCTCGATGTCGGCTGCGGCAATGGTTACCACATGTGGCGTATGCTTGGTGAGCAAGCCCGTTTGTGCATCGGCATTGATCCTTCCCATTTGTTTCTTATTCAGTTCGAGGCCGTCAGAAAATTGCTGGGCGGTGATCAACGCGCGCATTTATTACCCCTGGGTATTGAACAACTGCCAAAACTCGAAGCGTTTGATACCGTGTTTAGCATGGGGGTTTTGTATCACCGTCGTTCGCCATTAGATCATTTAATGCAATTAAAAGATCAATTGGTTGCTGGAGGCGAATTAATATTAGAAACCCTCGTCGTTGAAGGTGATGAAAATACCGTGTTAGTCCCTCAATCTCGTTACGCACAAATGCGAAATGTGTATTTTTTCCCTTCGGCCAAAGCGCTCAAAGTCTGGTTGGAGTTATGTGGTTTTACCCATGTTCGTATTGTCGATGAAAATGTGACGTCTGTTGATGAGCAACGCACCACACAATGGATGACACACAACTCGCTGCCTGATTATTTAGATCCCAACGACCCGAGTAAAACGGTAGAAGGCTACCCAGCGCCACGCCGGGCAGTATTAATCGCTAACAAATCGAAATAATATTTGACGTTGTTTTAACGACTTCGATTGATAACCTGCTTATGATGCTGTTTAGGGGCTTTATTTAGCCCCTATTAGCCGCTACACTTTCATCAATAAGAAATAAAAGCATAATCATAAGGTTAGCAATGATTAAACAACTGGCACCTCTCACTTTAATTTCGCTCCTTTCTGGGTGCACGCTTATCAATGGCGACCGCTATCATCAAGAGACCCTGTCTGCCATCGGTCAACTTCAAGCATCGACCGAACAAACTCATAATCAAGTCAATAATTTACAGCTTCAACTGAGCAATCAATCCGATTATATCGACAGTCTTGAATCTGAAGTGATTTCATTGCGCGACCAAGTTAACGCTGTTGAAAACACTATGAAACAGCAACAAAAACAGCGCCAACAAGTCAAAGTTAGCCAAAACACAGCTATTCCGGCTCAGCCAGCTCCGCAGCAGCCTCGCCAAGAGTTAGTGCTCGGCTCGGTTGAAAGTGTTTACCTTGATACGCTAAAGCAACACTTCGATGCTCGCGTTGACACCGGCGCGGCAACCTCATCGCTTAATGCAGTCAATATCGAAGAGTTTGAGCGCAACGGCAAAGAGTGGGTCAAGTTCCAACTGCAAAACACCACCGACAGTAAACTCATCGAGCCCGCCATTGAGGTCCCTGTGCTCCGCTATGTAAAGATTCGCCAAGCAACGTCAGATGAACCGGTACGACGCGCCGTTGTACAGCTCTGGGTCAAAGTCGGTAAAATTCATGAAAAAGCCCAATTTACTCTGGCTGATCGCTCCCAGATGACCCACCCTGTTTTATTGGGCCGCGCATTTATTCGCGATATTGCACTGGTCGATGTCAGCAAGCAATACGTACAAACTGCCAAGCCTGAGCCAAACTCTAACCACTAAGGATTCCGATGACTTCTCGTATCCCTTTCTATTTTAGTATCGTTTTACTCATCGTCGCAGGCCTGGCTTTAAGCTGGTTTCGTCACGATACTTATGGCGTACCTTGGATCCCAGGAGAGACCAAACAAACCTGGGATATTGAGGCGCAAATTCAATTTAATGCTAATGGCAAAGAAGTAAAAGCGTCATTAGCAGCACCGATGACACAATCGGGTTATACCTTAATCAATGAATCCTCTTCTTCACCTGGTTACGGCGTGTCTTATGTCAACACCGATTCAGGGCGCCGAGCAGAATGGTCTATTCGCCAAGCGCAAGGCCCGCAAACGATTTATTACAAGACACAGTTTCTGGTCGATCCGCAAGCTAAGGTCACACAACCTGCGCCAAGTGGTGATATCGAAAAGCCGACATTATCAAGTCCAGAACAATCTGCGGCTATTGCACTGATTGATCAGGCAACCTCGCGTTCGTCAGACAATACTACATTCACTCGTGAGCTTATCAAGCAGCTCAACGACGAAGACAGCCAAAATGCAGCGCTAATTCTCAACTCAATGGAACCTGTGGAGGCTCTTCACAACCTCTTATCGACCGCGAACTTATACAGTAAATTAGTCGGAGTGATTGAGCTTGAAGACGGTCGACGTCGCCAAGAAATTCAACCTATGGTTCAAGTTTGGGATGGTAAAGCGTGGAAATTGTTCTCGATGACATCTGAGCAACAATACAATCAAGAGACCCCTTTACTGATCTGGGATGCTTCGAATGTTTCCCTGCTTGATTTAGTTGGTGGTAAAAACAGCCAAGTCCACTTCTCGATGATTTCTCAACAAATCTCCCCGTCACAAGCCACCCAAAACAAAGTGGATGCCGATGGTTTGATCAATTTCTCAATCCACAGTTTGCCTCTAGAAGAGCAAGCGATGTTTAAGACCATTATGCTGATCCCAATTGGTGCGTTAATCGTTGTGTTCTTACGAGTACTGATCGGTTTAAAAACCTCCGGTACTTTTATGCCAGTACTGATCGCGGTCGCTTTTGTGCAAACTCAGTTGTTAACCGGTATTGTCGGCTTCTTGTTGATTGTTGGCACCGGTTTGATTATTCGCAGTTATTTATCAAAACTGAATTTATTGTTGGTGGCGAGAATAACCGCGGTCATCATCACGGTTATTTTGATCATTTCTCTCTTTACCGTGGTGGCCTTTAAGATTGGGTTAACTCAAGGTCTAACCATCACCTTCTTCCCTATGATTATTTTGTCTTGGACGATTGAACGCATGTCGATTTTGTGGGAAGAAGAAGGCGCCAAACAAGTATTAATTCAGGGTGGCGGCTCGTTGTTTACTTCGATATTGGTCTACCTAGGTATGACTAACCCGTATATTCAGCACTTGACCTTTAACTTTATTGGTATTCAGCTGATCATTCTCGCGACGATTTTGTTGCTTGGCACCTACACCGGTTATCGATTGAGTGAGTTGCGCCGTTTCAAACCGCTCGCGGAGGATTAATATGTTATCGCAGTTTACTTCACCGTTTAAACTGAGCCGTAAAGGGATCATGGGGATGAACCAGCGCAATCATAGCTACATTGGCCGCTATAATGATCGCTCTAAATACCCTTTGGTTGACGATAAACTGAAAACCAAAATCATTGCTGAGCAGGCGGGGTGTACCGTCCCCGCTTTGATTGGGGTGATTAAAAATCAAGCTGATGTCAAACACATTCACCAAATGGTTAAAGATTGGCCCGGTTTTGTCATCAAACCCGCTCAAGGTAGCGGGGGCAAAGGCATCTTGGTCGTCACATCTCACCAAGATGGTGTTTACACTAAGCCTTCTGGCAGTGAGATTGGCAAAGAAGATGTTGAGCGTCACATCAGTAATGCCTTAGCGGGACTTTTCTCTCTAGGTGGAAAAAACGATGTTGCTGTGGTCGAAAACTTAATCCAATTTGATGACTGTTTTGATGGATTTAGTTATGAAGGCGTACCTGATATTCGCATCATTGTTTTTAAGGGCTATCCGGTGATGGCCATGATGCGTCTATCCACTGCCGCGTCTGATGGTAAAGCCAATTTACACCAAGGCGCAGTTGGCGTTGGGATAGACATTGCCACCGGCAAAGCGGTGCGCGCCGTACAGTTTGACCGCCCCGTTACCGAGCACCCAGATACCGGCAAAGCGCTTCGTAGCCTGCAAGTCCCTCACTGGCAAAAATTACTAACACTGGCTGCCAGCGCATGGGAAATGACCGGCCTGGGTTATATTGGCACCGACATGGTCTTGGATAAACAGCATGGGCCTATGTTACTGGAGTTAAATGCCCGTCCGGGGTTAGCGATTCAAATTGCCAACGGCGCTGGCCTGTTACCTCGTTTGCGTCATATTGAAAACCTCGGTGACAGTTGGCCTCCGCCTAGTCCAGAAAAGCGCGTCGCGTATGCCGCTGAACAATTTGGCGTCAAGGCAACCGAGCTATAAATTGTTATCACATTCAGACCGCAGTATTCACTGCGGTTTTTTTATCTCAATTTGGCTATACCAATCTAACTCAATAGCTGGTTAAAAACTCGTTAACATCGTTAAGAAAAAAACTTGTAGAATAACTAGTTAGGTTATTATCTGCTTTATTTTCGAGCTTTTTCCTGCGCATACCTACATTGAGTAACATTGCGCTAAGTTTGCTATCCCTCTGTACTCAAGGTTTAGAGACAAAAACGGCACGATGATATCGTGCCGTTTTCAACCTTCAGTGTATGTAAGCACCTGCCGTTATATCAGTGATTCCGCCATATTAACGTCATCGTTCGAGTTCGACGAAATGACGGGAGGTATCGAGCCAAACCCTCGTAAGCCGACCACGTGCACGTGCTCGTGATCTTTAAAGACTTTACGCACAAGTTTGTAGGTCGTGCCTTTTTCTGGGCTGATGTTTTCCGGTGCAGCAATCAACAATTGCATATCAAGACGGTCACAAAGCTCAAACAAAGTCGAGATGGATTTCGCATCAAGACGCGCCGCTTCGTCGAGGAACAACAAGCGACATGGCAAAATGTCTTTACTACGTAAACGGCGCGACTCTTCTTCCCAGCTTTGTACTACCATCAATAAGATAGACTGGCCGGTACCAATCGCTTCACCGGTTGACAACGCACCAGATTCGGCTTGTAGCCAGCCATCCGTCCCGCGATTGACCTCAACACTAAGCTCTAAGTAATTTCGATAGTCAAGCAGCTCTTCACCGAGTACTTGTGGAGAGCGCTGACCCATATCGATATGAGGGTTCACGCGCTGGAATAACTTCGCCATCGCCTCAGAAAAGGTATAACGAGTCGACTCAAACAAATCTTTGTGCTGACTAGAAGGTTGTGCTAAACCATTGAGCAAGCCCTGATGACTCTCGCGAATAGCCACATTAAGACGTACGCCTTTTACTTGGCCAAAGCTGATATTAGACAAACCTTGATTAAGCATACGAATGCGGTTTTCTTCTCTTTGAATCGTTTTGCGAATGATCTTAGCGACTGATTCCGAGCTGATGGCTAAGCGCTGCTCCCTTGAAGTCAATTCTTCTGTCAAGCGGGCCAATTCAATTTCCATTTCTTCAATCGCTTCAACCGGATCATCGGTGCGAATGATATCTTGGCGAATACGCTCGCGAAGATGCTGATAAACCGCGATATAGAATAGTACTTTGCGCTCTGGATGTGCGTTATCTTCGGATAAGCGCAACGAGTCGCGTAGGGTTTCATTGTCAGCAACCGCTATACGCAATGCCCCGAGTGATTTATCGGATAAAGAGCGTAGCTCCGGCGAAGACAAATAGGCATACTCGCGTTTGTGTAAACGACGTTCGACATCGTGTTGACGTGCCAACCTCATGACCGAACACCAGCCCGCTTTCGCCGCTACGACAAATTGACGCAGCTCGCGGTATTCTTTTTGACGTTTCTTGAGTTGTTTACTCAAGGTGGTCATTTCGAGCTCAGTCGCGGTAATGGTGCGTTCGTATTCGCTCTTGTGTGAACGAGATTGTGTCACTTTTTTGCCAAGTTCATCGCGACGAGCTTGTGCGCGCTCAAGAGCTTGTTCATCGGCTGTGACGCCAAATTCTTGTAACTCCTGGGTAAATTCACTCAAGGTTTCTTTTTTGGCTTGGTGAGAGCTTTTCAAAGAGGCCAAGACTTGTTGGTATTGATTAAATTGACCTTGCTCCACTTTAAGCGCTTCACGGCTGCGCTGTCTGCCTTGTTCCGCTTCAGCGAGTTTTTTCTTTAATGACTCACTCAATTCACTGCTTTGCTCTAGCATTTCAGATGAGTCTTGATAAGCAAAATGTGCGCGGCGCTCATTGAGATCAGACAAAGCAAACAGTTGAGATTTCACGGTTTGCAGTGCTTGGTCCGCATCGCGATAAGACGCTTCTAGGGCTTCAAACAGCTCTGGGTCGTTATCCAGTGCCGATACCTGCTTAGCCAATTTTTCTAGCGATTTTTGGTGTGTCTTGATAAAGGCTTTCGCCTCGTCGAGTTCCACCAATTGTCCTGCAAGTTGTGACGCACGCTCATCTAGTGTTTCATCCCAAATAACCGCCATCGAAGCACTGAGCTTATCGAGTAACCCAAGCGCGTATTTTGCTTTAGATAAGGCTTGTTGCTCATCACTGATCGCTTGCTCAAATGTGGCTTTTTGTGCGGTGACTTGTTGGCGTTGCTCACGTAATTGAGCCAAGGTGTCTTCTGGATTTTCGGAAAACGCTAAATGTAACGATGAGGCGACAAATTGACTCAGCGCTTGATAATGGCGCTGTTTTTTCTGCGCATCAAAGGCCACTTTGGCATGACGTTCAACGGTTTGCTCTTTTTCCTCACGCAGAGAGTCCAATCGCTGCTCGCGCGCGGCGCGGCCAAACAATGGCAGATCTGGGAAGCGAGAAAAACGCAGGTGCTGATCATTGACCTGGACACAGACCGCGCCGTCAAGCTCTTCGACGTTAAAACCGCTGTCGTCAAATGCATCGACATCGCCTTCGATAACATAGACATCTTCAGGGCAATCATCAAATTCCAGTAATCGCTCTTTGACGCCGCTGAGATCAGAAACCACAATCGCATGACGAGCAGGGCCATACATAGCACTAAAGTACGGCGCGTCTTCAAGCGTGATGTCATCGTATATTTCAGATAACAAGACACCGCCTAAGCTGTCAGAAAGGGCTTTTAATCTCGGATCGTTCGCCCCACCCGGTGAAGCAAGGTGTTCAATTTCTTGCTCGAGTGTCGTGCGCTTGAGCACTAACGCCTCTTTTTCCGCCGTCAGTCGCTTTTCTTCTTCAAGCGCATTTTGCATTTGCGCCACAACGTCGGCTTCACTGCTTAGTGCCAAGCCAGTTTGCTCTCGAAGCGATTGCAGCTGATCATTGGCCGCGAACCACTTCGGAGCTTGCGCTTGGTAACGAGCAATCTCAGAGTCTAGCGATTGAAGCTGGTGCTGATTGTGCTGACTTTGCTCGCGAAGCAGTGCAAGTTCATTTTCACTTTGATCAATATTGGCTTGCTGCTGGTTGCGCTGCTGCTCAAATACCTCAGGCTGCTCGAGGTCAACGTCGAATGCTTGCTGATATTCTTGCAACGCCTGCTGGGCTTGTGCCTTTTGCTGCTGTTGACGTTCGATGTCACGTGCTTGGGCGCGCCATTGACTTTCATTGCCAACGACATAACGGCAATTTTGTGCTTTGCTTAGCACTTCACGCGCGGCGTTCGCGGCGTTATTTCGCTCCACCGGGCCGATAATGTTGGTGAGCAGAGACAAAGCCGAATCGTATTGATTCGCACTGGCTGTCGACATGTCCACTTTGTGTTTGAGTTGCAAAACACGCTCAGTCAATTGTTGCTGCTCAGCGGTTAATTGCTTTATTACATCGGTCACCGACTCGATAACCAAATCAGGGTCGTCCATCACCAAACGTGCTTTGTCGAGTGCTTGTACCGCTTGCTGATATTGCAAAGCGCGAGTTTGCTGTACGTCTAGCGCTTGTTGGTAATCGGCGAGTTGAGTTTTAAGGCTATCGACTTCTTCTTCTGCTTGTTGTGTGATTGCTTCGCGGTCAAATAATCGCTCTTGCGCTTCTTCAACCACCATCAGCTGCTCTTCTAAGCGTTCATTTAACGCCTCGAGATCGTCTTGATAACGGTCTATTTTTTCTTGCTGACGCAAAGCGCTTTGCACTAAGAGCAAGTGGTCTTGAGCACTTTGGTGGTCTTGCTCTAAGCCCGATTCTTGCTCAAGCAATAATTCAAGCTGTTGTTTGGCGTGGCTCAAGCGTTGATTGTGCTCAAACAAGCTATCTTTGGCGCTATTTAACTCGTGGCGCAGCGATAATGCTTGCTCGAGCTTACCACGCCGTTCATTGGCGTGGCGCATGTAGTCGGCTGCCACATATTGAGTCGATTCCGTGATCAAATGCTTGAACAAATCACGATCAGCTTGCGTTGTTTTAATTGCTTCTAGAGTTAGGCGATTTTCGCGCAAAGCCGATTCCATATCTTGGAACGCTTTTTTGACGCCACCGTTTTGTGGTAATAGATAATCTCGCAATGAGCGCGTGATGGCACTGGATATGCCCCCGTACAAAGAGGCCTCAATTAAGCGATAGAACTTTGAGCGATCACTGCTATTGCGTAGTTTTTTCGGTAACACACCGAACTCAAACATTTGTGAATGGTAATCGACAATTGAGCTAAAGGCTTTGTAATGCGCGCCTTCATACTCTGCGACAAGGCTTTTCACATCGTTAAACTGGCGTACTTTTGCGTGTTGTGCCGACACATTTTCAATCAAGATATCGGTTGGTTTGACATGGCTTGGCAAACCTTGGATTAAAAAGGGTTTTATATCGACTTTTTTATCACGACCCGCCACTTGTTGTAACTTGACGACGAAGAGCACACGCTGATGGCGTGAGTTAACCACGTCAAGCGCCGCATAGCAGACGCCCGGTTGTAACTTACCAAACAGACCTTTATCTCGAGACGATTGGTTACTGCCCGCTTCGGTGGTATTGCGAAAGTGCAACAGTGTTTGATCGGGGATCAAACTGGTAATAAAAGCGGCCATTGTGGTTGATTTACCCGCGCCATTGCCCCCAGACAAGGTGGTGACTAACCCATCGATATCAAAGGTACGCGCAAAAAAGCCATTCCAGTTGACCATGGTCAAAGATTGATATTTACCGCGTTCAATCATAATTCTTCATCCTCTATTTCTTGAGGTTGTGGGTCGTTATTGTCATTATCTAAAAGAGAGCCTTGCTTCGGCTCTTGGTGATGGACGACCGCCTCACCATCGCGGATCAAGCGCAATTGTGCTTCTTTCATATCATCGCCAACGCGAACATCAGCGCCAAAGCGAAACACCGATTCACTGATGCGAAATTTATTGGTTTCGCCAACGTTGATCACCATGCCAAGACGTTTTAAACGTCGTAACGAAGTCAGAACTTTCTCGTAGAGCTTTTCTTTGTCGAGATCAGAGCCGGTCGCTCTATGAGTCACCAGTTTGATCAACTTTTGTTCATCGGTCAGTTGCAGCAATTCGTCGTACAACTCCTGGTAGGTAAAGATCCCTTCATGGGCTAATCGCTCAGGACTTAAAAACAAGAAACACAGCACTTTACCGACCAACATATCCAATTCGGATAACACACTACGCCCGATGAGCGCTGTGGAACGCGGCCTTAAATAAAAAAAGCCTTCTGGGGCTTTGACCAACTCAGTGTTGTAGCGTTGATAAAAGGTCGCCAGTTCCAATTGATAATCTGACAGCAAAGCGTGATTATCAAAGTCTTCTGTGCCAATGTGTTTACCAGCACGAAGCCAAGTATCGAGTTGTGGGAATAAAGGATTAGAGATCGCTTTTGCCAGGTTTTCTGACATAAATTCATTAGTATCGGTCAATGACATTCGCTTGTACCTTGGCACCAAATTCGTTAATGACTTGCCAGTCGGGTTGAATGGCTCGGTAATCGGACTCTGAATAGCCCAGTCTTACCGCTTGGTCGACGATGATGCGCGCTAAATCAAAATGATGGGTGGCAGGATGCTGTGCTAAATGCTCTTTGAGTACGGAGCCCAAATCAATCGGCACACCCTGACTTTTGTGCAGTTTCAACATATCGGCAATACGCTCTGACAAGCTGTTGTTCACCGCTTCAAACTCTTCAAACTCAAGAGCAATGGGAACTTGACCTGTGACTTCGTCATCGCGCAGAGACAGAGTTTCGTCACGTAAATCAAAGAGTTTGTCTGCATCGGCGTAGGTTAAAAACCAGGGTGCATCAAAGTAATCTTGACACGATTGACGCAATCGAGTGCTAAAGGCGCGGTTTTTATCCATATCAATTGCAGTGCGAATAAATTTGTGAACATGGCGATCATAGCCAATCCACAAATCGATCGATTGCTGGCCCCAACTGACGATTCGGTCGAGTTTCATTTGCAAGTTAAACAACACTGACTCAACGAACTCGAGCTCAGGCTGATGATAAACCAATTCTTGAATATCAAGAATTTG
>JBFGYW010000099.1:0-11299 GCA_041587235.1 Vibrio sp. | reverse complement strand
GGTTTGAAATTAGCTTAACCAAAGTAGGGTTAAGTAAAATAATATTGGCAAACTAAACAGTGGGCTAAATAGCCATTTCCACAACCAATATCGCGGCTGAAAGCCAATACCCGAAACCATACTGCTACAAATTGACCAAATCAGTAACGGTGAGATCACGGGATTGAATCCGCCGATTTGGTCACTGTAATGATGGGGATTCCACATCACCAACGCGATGTGTGCAAAGGCGAGTAACAGTGATAAAGCCCTCACCAGGGCTTTATCAAAACAGCGATGAAACACTGATACGGTTAGTGAAGTGCGATTATTCATCGTCATTCATCATTTCAGTGTGCTCAAGCCACAGTGCGTTAACAATACCAAACGCACAAGCCAGTAACACACCGAGTATCCAAGCAAAATACCACATTGTTCGCGCTCCTTAATAGACTGAATGTTTGTTGTCTTCAACATATTGGTTATCAATTCGGCCAAACATTTTGTAGTAACACCAACTGGTGTAACCCAAGATCACTGGCACCATCACAAACGCAACACAAGTCATGATTTCCAAAGTCAATAGACTTGAAGTGGAATCCCACATCGTTAAACTTGCATTGGGTTGAATACTCGATGGCATAACAAATGGGAACATTGAAATACCCGCGGTTAAAATAACCCCTGCTGTCGTTAAACTCGAGGCAATGAAAGCGATACCTGCTTTTTCAGCTCTCGATGCCACAATAGCAATCAATGGCATAACCAGTCCAAGAGCGGGAGCAATCCATAAAGCGGGATGAATCGCGTAATTCTTCATCCATGCGCCTGCCTCTATCGACACTTCCTTCGCCAACGGATCAGAAGCAGCGTAATGATCGAGCACACTGGTCACTACAAAACCATCGATGTGTTGAATCCAAAGCCCAGCAAGGCCAAAACTAAAGACCGCAATCGCACTGGCAATTTGGTTGGTCAATCGCGCTCGATTGTGTAAATCACCACGCGTTTTCATTTGTAACCAACTTGAGCCTTGCATAATAAACAAACTCACGCTGAGAACGCCGGCTAAAAGTGCAAACGGGTTCAATAAAGCGAAAAATGAACCTTGGTATTTCGCCATTAAAAATTCATTAATTTCAAATGGGACGCCTTGCAACAAGTTACCAAAGGCAACACCAAAGATCAGTGCCGGGACAAAACCACTGATTGAAATTGCAATATCCCATGTTTTACGCCAACGCGGGTCTTCAATTTTAGAGCGGTAATCTAAGCCTAACGGTCTTAACCACAGTGCAGCTAAGGCTAAGATCATCGCAAAGTAAAAGCCAGAAAATGACACGGCATAAACTTGAGGCCAAGCCGCAAACAAAGCACCGCCAGCGGTAATTAACCAAACTTGGTTACCATCCCAGTGCGGGGCGATGGTGTTGATCATCACACGGCGTTCAGTATCGGTTTTCCCTAAGATAGGCATTAATGCGCCTACCCCAAGGTCGAAGCCATCTGCAACGGTAAAGCCAATCAACAAAACGCCAATCAGAGCCCACCACACAAATCGCAAGATTTCGTAATCAAACATGTCTCTCTCCTTTCCTAGACTTCAACTTGGCGATTGACCATGTCTTTCGCAGACGCATTGATTTGCTCAAAGTGATAACGACCTGTTTTTAAACTGCTTGGTCCTTTACGTGCAAATTTGACCATCAGATACACTTCTGCAATTAAAAATACGGTATAGAGTGCAATAATTGCGGCCATTGAGGTTAAAATCTCACCGCGAGACAGTGCTGAGGCCGCCACATTGACGGGTAAGATTTCCCCAACCGCCCAAGGTTGGCGTCCAAACTCAGCGACAAACCAGCCGGCTTCTATGGCAAGCCAAGGCAGTGGAATAGACAACATCGCCGCTTTGAGCAACCAAGGTTGAGAACCGATTTTTTGTCGACACGTCTGGACAAACGACAAGCCGAAAACAGCAAACATCACAATGCCACTGGCAACCATGATTCTGAATGACCAAAATAAAGGCCAAACCGTTGGAATCGAATCATCGGCGGCAGCTTGAATCTGCTCTTCAGAGGCATCGGCTACGTTATCGGTGTAACGTTTTAACAACAAGCCATAGCCTAGATCTTGCTTCACTTGGTCAAATGCGGCTCGATTTTCTGCTGTTTTATCACCTGAGCGCAACTTTTCAAGTAGCTCATAAGCGTACATGCCATTGCGAATACGCTCCACGTGCTCTTCGCGTAGGTCACGCAAGCCTTTTACTTCACCATCTAAAGAGCGGGTGGCAATAATGCCCAATAGATAAGGAATTTTTACCGCGTAATCGGTTTGCATTGTTTCTTGGTTTGGTATACCAAAAGCGGTAAATGCAGCGGGCGCGGGCTCGGTGTGCCACTCTGATTCAATGGCCGCCAGTTTTACCTTTTGTACCTCACCTAGCTCATAGCCCGACTCATCGCCAAGCAACATCACTGACACCACCGATGCCATACCAAATGATGCTGCAATCGCAAAGGAGCGCTTGGCAAAAGCCATATCACGACCACGCAGCAAGTAATATGCACTGACACCCAAAACAAACATCGCACCTGTACAATAACCGGCAGCGACAGTATGAACAAATTTAACCTGAGCCACAGGGTTTAAGATCACTTCTGAGAAGCTGACCATTTCCATTCGCATGGTTTCAAAATTAAATTCAGCGCCGACCGGGTTTTGCATCCAGCCATTGGCGATTAATATCCAAAGGGCTGAGAAGTTCGATCCCAATGCAACTAACCAGGTCACAACAAGGTGTTGGCGTTTTGAGAGACGATCCCAACCAAAAAAGAACAAGCCGACAAAAGTAGATTCTAAGAAAAAGGCAACTAAGGCTTCAATGGCAAGTGGTGCACCGAAAATATCACCGACATAATGTGAATAAAAAGACCAGTTGGTACCAAATTGAAACTCCATGGTTAAACCGGTTGAAACCCCGAGGGCAAAGTTAATCGCAAACAATTTACCCCAAAACTTGGTCATGTCCTTGTAAATAGTTTTATTGGTCATTACGTACAATGATTCCATAATAGCCAATAAAAAGGTCATACCAAGAGTTAGTGGCACGAACAGAAAGTGATACATCGCTGTCATTGCGAATTGCAAGCGCGATAAATCCACTACGTCAATCATGATAACTCCTATCGGTGTTGTCGAAACACCCTAAAAATGAACACACAGTGAAAGTCATGTTGTTAAATTGAGCAGTGAAACCTGGTTGAGTTATGCGCTGCTCGTAAAAAGTAATAACCTATATCAGATTCATCTAATCACATTTTTTACGTGTTTCAAAACCCTGAATCGTCAGGTCGATGGATTGATTTTTATCAATATTTACATCTTATCTCGCTGGTTTTGTACTCAGCCATGATCTCAATCAAGCCCTTGTGACATTTCTTGTTACATTAAGGTAAAAATGTCATTAGCTGCGTTTTGAACAGACACACAGTCTTAACAAGACAACAAAATTTATCACCCCATGTTCAAACCATAAAACATGTTGTTTTGTGATCGTTGTCGCACTTTTTTTTGAATTTGATTGGAAAGGCAGCGAACCAAAAATCCCTTTTAATGATTCGGCGACTTTTAACCATTGTGATACGCAATGAAACCGTCTCTGTTCCGGTCTGTATTGCTTCAATAACGTGATGGAAGTAATGAGATGGCTCAGGTAGTAAAAATAAACAAGTGGTTTGGCATTTTGGTCAGCGGTTTGCTGTTAACCGCTTGTGATGTCCCCCCCTATGATAAGGAGAAAATGCAAGCGCACTTTAACCAACAAAACACGCCACACAGTGCTGTTGTCGAACACTTAGGCCGAACTATGCACTACGTGGTTAATCCAAACAAAAACGTCGATAATCAAAAAGTGGCCATTGTGTTTGTTCATGGCGCACCAGGTGATTGGCTCGCCTTTGCCCCCTACCTCGCCGATAACACGCTCAGTGAATTTGCTGCGATGGCTTCAGTTGATCGCTTGGGCTATGGTCATTCAGAGCCTGGTCAATGGGAAGTCAGTTTGGCTACTCAAGCCTCGCTATTGCATCAGGTCATAGTGGCTATGGGCGAGAATAAACACGTCATTGTTGTCGGCCATTCATTCGGAGGCCCAGTAATTGCACGGCTGGCGATGGATTTTCCCGATAGCGTCGATCAACTGCTCATTTTGGCCGGGTCAGTAGACCCTGAATTAGAGTTCACCAAATGGTTTCAATACATTGCAAATTGGCACTGGGTACGGCCACTGATCCCATCTGCGCTCAATGTCACCAATCAAGAAATATTGCCGCTGCGAAATGAGTTAGAAGTGATGTTGCCTTTGTGGAATAACATTCGTGCCCAAATTACGGTCATCCAAGGGACAAATGACAAACTTGTGCCGCACCAAAATGCCGCATTTATTCAACAAAAAGTGCCAAGTGCAAAAGTGATTTATCTGCCTGAGCAAAATCACTTTCTGCCCTGGAATGAGTACGATTTGATCAAACAAACGCTGCTCGAAATGATGCCCTCTAACCCAAGTTGACAAGATGGGAGTTTAGGAAGTGAGACCAATATGATGGACATAGAGTACGAAGGAAAATAGGGCCACACAATGGCGGTGACCCTTTGATTAAGATATGAAGATTGTGGCTATAATACTCTCGCTGCCTTTACGGAGAGGATGACAGCAAAATGTCGAACCGATCACAATCGAACAAGATCGATCACGATATTAAGACGGTTTATCTAGACCGAAGTGCAAATAAGCTCGCTCGGTCGCAATTCGACCACGTGGCGTTCGCTGTAGATAACCTTGCTGAATCAAATAAGGTTCGAGGACATCTTCAATGGTTTCTTTTTCTTCGCCAATAGCCGCCGCCATGTTGTCTAGCCCCACTGGACCGCCAGAGAATTTTTCCATGATGGCTAACAAAAGTTTGCGGTCCATGTAATCAAAGCCGAGCGCATCGACATCGAGCATATTTAACGCTTGATCGGCAATACTAGCATCAATGTGACCATCGGCTTTGACTTCGGCGAAATCTCTTACCCGCCTCAGTAAACGGTTCGCTATCCTCGGTGTTCCCCTCGCTCGCCGAGCCACTTCTAACGCGCCCGCCTCTTCCATCGACAAATTCAAACACCCCGCACTTCTCATTACAATGTGCTGCAGGTCTTTCACTTGATAATATTCCAGTCGTTGTGTAATGTCGAAGCGATCGCGCAAAGGTGAGGTTAACGACCCCGCTCTTGTCGTTGCACCAATTAACGTAAAAGGAGGTAAATCAATCTTTATCGAACGCGCCGCCGGCCCTTCACCAATCATGATATCGAGTTGGTAATCTTCCATCGCTGGGTAGAGCACTTCTTCGACAACCGGACTTAGGCGGTGAATCTCATCGATAAATAAAACGTCATTTTCTTCTAAGTTTGTCAGCAGTGCGGCTAAATCTCCCGCCTTTTCCAGTACCGGTCCCGAAGTGGTGCGGATATTAACGCCCATTTCTTCAGCCACAATGTTGGCCAATGTCGTTTTACCAAGACCTGGGGGGCCAAAGATCAACAAATGATCCAACGCTTCTTGGCGCAACTGTGCCGCTTTAATGAAAATTTCCATTTGATCACGTACGTGATCTTGACCTTGATAATCCGCCAATTTTTTCGGTCTTATCGCTCGATCGATGACCTCTTCGTCATTAAACGCTGGGTTATCGGCTGCAATTAAACGATCCGCTTCAATCATAATGTTTACTCGTTATCCACGCTGCATGCATTGTACTCTTTCCTTTGCTGCTTAAACCATCGATTTTAACGCTTCGCGGATCAAGGTTTCACTGCTCATGCCCTCTTGATAAACTTGGCTGACCACTTTTGACGCTTGTACCGGTTTGTAGCCCAAAGCGAGCAATGCGCTCACCGCTTCTTCTTCAACCGCTTTTGCAGTTGGTTCACTGTCTGCAGGGGCAGCATCAGTAAATGGAGTAAACAAATCATCAGGGTCGCCCCAACCCTTGAGCCTGTCTTTCATTTCCACCAATAAGCGCTCTGCGGTTTTTTTACCAACACCAGGTAACTTGATTAATGTCGAAACATCATCACGCTCAACGCATTTGACAAATTGACTGGCGCTCATACCAGATAAAATACCCAGGCCCAATTTGGGTCCCACGCCGTTGGCTTTGATCACTTCGCGAAATAAAGCGCGTTCATTGACATGATTAAACCCATAGAGCAATTGAGCATCCTCACGAACCACAAAGTGGGTGTAAATAACCGCTTCTTCTCCGAGGTTGGGTAGTTCATAAAAGCAACTCATCGGCATTTGTACTTCGTAGCCAATACCGTTCACTTCGATTAAAACCTGAGGAGGTTGCTTTTCTAAAATAACACCGCGTAGTCGACCTATCACACTCTGCTCTCTATTTTGTTCGATTTTCAGTACAGGATAATAAAGAACTGGATAAGTATCCAGCTCTTTATGGTTATACCCATATGATTAAGTATATGGTCAATGATAGCGCAGAGTTCAGCTTGAGAAAAAACAAGCAAAGACCGTGATTCGTTGCTGGTCAAATGACTTTTCTAACGATGTTATCGAGCGCTTTAACCCGCTATTGAGTTAGATTGGTATTAATACACTTGATTAACGATAGCGACCACGTCTGGCGGCGCTCGCTTTGCCAGCCATCGCCACCAAGGTGCGATTGGTGTTGGCGTGACAAATCGCCACCCCGAGTGCATCCGCCGCATCCGCTTGAGGTTTTGCCGTCAACTTGAGCATTTGCTGAACCATGTGTTGCACTTGAGCTTTATCTGCTGCCCCTGTGCCGACCACCGCCTGTTTGATCAATCTCGCTGCGTACTCAAAGACGGGCAGATCGGCGTTGACCGCCGCGACTATCGCACTGCCGCGCGCTTGGCCTAACTTGAGAGCGGAGTCGGCATTGCGAGCCATAAACACTTGCTCAATCGCAAAGACATCAGGCTGAAATTGCGTAATGATTTCACTCACCCCGGCATAAATTTGCTTTAATCGCCCAGGGAGCTCCTTTTCACTCATACGAATACAACCGCTGCCCAGGTAGTGTAAATGGCGCCCTTGATGTCGGATAACACCGTATCCAGTGATCCTTGAGCCAGGATCAATGCCTAAAATAATTGACATAGACGTCCCTGCTTGGTCTTAACATTTACGCCCAATTTTCCATAGCTTCATCACTTAACTGAGCATTGTGATAAACCTCTTGTACATCGTCGAGCTCTTCAAGCATATCAATTAAACGCAATAGCTTAGGTGCGGTTTCATCATCCAATTGCGCTTTCGTCGCTGGGATCAAAGACACTTCGGCAAAGTGAGATTGAAAACCACCTTGATCCAAGGCATCCTTGACCTCACCAAACGCGGCGGGGGTCGTATACACATCCATGCTGCCATCGTCATAGGTTTCGATGTCTTCAACACCAAATTCAAGCACAGATTCAAGCACAGCTTCTTCATCACAGCCCGGCGACAATGAAATCACACCTTTTTTATCAAACAGATAATTCACACTGCCATCAGTCCCTAAATTGCCACCCGATTTGGAAAAGGCATGGCGAACGCCCGAAACTGTGCGGTTGCGATTATCAGTCAAACACTCGACCATGACCGCGGTTCCTCCCGGACCATACCCTTCGTAGGTAACGCTTTCGACATTATCACCATCCTCATCGCCAGTACCTCGTGCAACGGCTCGGTTAATGGTATCACGCGTCATATTATTGGATAAGGCTTTGTCTAACGCCGCGCGCAAACGAGGGTTACTGTCGGCATCGCCGCCGCCTTCTTTGGCCGCGACGACAATTTCGCGAATCAACTTAGTGAAAATTTTGCCGCGCTTTGCATCTTGCGCCGCTTTGCGATGACGAATATTGGCCCATTTACTGTGTCCTGCCATGATTCCTCCTCAGAATAAAAAAATGCCCGTTGCCGGGCATTGGTAAAAAATTAACGCAATTGCGATGGTTTAATCTTGTGTTTTGTCTTTGGCAAGATTAATGCTCAACGCCAACTCTTCAAGTGCGGCAGGGTTGGCCTCACTTGGGGCATCGGTCAACAAACACGCCGCAGCGGTTGTTTTTGGAAAAGCAATCACATCGCGGATGTTTTCTGTACCACAAAGTAGCATCACTAAACGGTCCAGACCAAAGGCCAAACCCGCGTGTGGTGGTGTGCCGTATTTTAATGCGTCGAGTAAGAAACCAAATTTGCGTTGCTGCTCTTCTTCATCAATACCCAGTACATCAAAAACCGCCGACTGCATGGCCGCATCGTGAATACGTACGGAGCCTCCGCCGACTTCATAACCATTTAACACCATGTCGTAGGCATTAGAGTTAGCGGCTGCTGGGTTAGCTTTTAACTCTTCAGGGCTAACACCTAATGGCGAAGTGAACGGGTGGTGCATGGCCGCTAAGTTGCCTTCATCATCGCTTTCAAACATTGGGAAATCAACCACCCACAAAGGTGCCCAAGCATTCTCATCGGTCAGTTCCAGGTCTTTACCTAACTTGAGACGCAGCGCACCCAGCGCTTCGGAAACCACATTGGCTTTATCAGCACCGAACAAGATGATATCACCAGATTGAGCATTGGTACGCTCAAGTAAAGCGGTGATCACGTCTTCAGACAAGAATTTAGCCACTGGAGATTGAATGCCATCAACACCGGCAGCGCGGCCGTTGACTTTCATCCATGCCAAGCCTTTTGCACCGTAAATGCCAACGAAATCAGCATAGCCATCAATTTGCTTGCGAGTCAGCGCCGCGCCACCCGGAACACAAATAACGGCGACGCGACCTTTTTCATCGTTAGCAGGACCTGAGAAGACTTTAAACTCAACCTCTTTGACAATATCGGCAACATCAACCAATTCAAGCGGGTTGCGCAAGTCTGGCTTGTCGGAGCCAAAACGACGCATCGCTTCACTAAACGGCATAACAGGGAAAGTGCCCAAATCAACATTGAGCAGCTCTTGCCACATATCACGTACCATGTTTTCAGTAATTTCGCGGACTTGGTCAGCACTCATGAATGAGGTTTCAATATCAATTTGAGTAAATTCTGGCTGGCGATCGGCACGCAAGTCTTCATCGCGGAAACACTTGACGATTTGGTAGTAGCGATCAAAGCCAGACATCATCAACAACTGCTTAAACAATTGAGGTGACTGAGGTAAAGCGTAGAAGTTGCCTTTGTGAACGCGGCTTGGCACCAAATAATCACGTGCACCTTCTGGGGTTGCTTTGGTCAAGACTGGGGTTTCGATGTCGAGGAAGCCGTGCTCGTCGAGGAAGCGACGCACAAAGCTTGACGCTTTAGCACGCAACTTAATGCGATCGCTCATCTCAGGGCGACGTAAGTCCAAGTAACGGTATTTTAAACGCTGCTCTTCTGAGTTCTTTTGGTTAAAGTCCAGTGGCAAAACGTCTGAGCGGTTCACAATCGTTAATGACGTGGCCAAGATTTCCACTTCACCCGTCGCCATGTCGCGGTTGACTTGACTGTCTGGACGGACGTTGACTTTACCGCTTAATTGAATACAAAACTCACTACGCAACTGGTTCGCGACCTCAAATACGTCTTTCATATCAGGATCAACCACAACCTGAACAATACCTTCGCGATCGCGCATATCGATAAAAATCAAACCACCTAGATCGCGACGACGGTTTACCCAACCGCTCAATTCTACTGTTTGCCCTGCATGAGCTTTGTTCAAGTGACCACAATAATGGGTTCGCATAATGAATTTCCCAGTTCTTCTCAATTGTTGTTCATTCCAATCTGCCAATCCTCATTGATTGAGCAGAATACGATTCCTTTTATACGCTTAAAGATAACGAAAATCGATGTATAATCGCTGAAAAAGCGCGTACTAACGTGACATCGATGAAAAAAAAAGCAATCCGGCCCCTTTTTCATCTCGTTTGTGACTTCGCAAGCCACTTTTGTCATCGATTCGATTGCGTGTTGGTTCTCTTTAAGTGCGTGACTCGCTATTATCCATAACTCGCAACAATCGTAAAGCCACCTAAGGTTAGGAGTACTCACTCAATGCCCGATCCCTCATCAACCAAAATTGCACCCGGCCGTTTCAAGTTGGGGCTAACACAGTGGTCTCACCCCAAATGGCAAAGCGATTTTTTTGGTCCCGGAACGCAGTCACAACAGAGGTTAGAAAAATACGCGCAAGTGTTTGACACCGTCGAAGGCAACACCACTTTTTACGCTTTGCCGACCGCCAAAACCGTTCATCAATGGGCCCGAGCGACCAAGGACGACTTTTCATTTACCTTTAAACTGCCCAAAACCATTACCCACCAGCAGCAGTTGCGCCAAAGCCAGACGTTATTGCGTGATTTTTTTACCCTGATGGCGCCCTTGCACTCCCGTACTCTTCAATGGTGTATTCAATTACCCGCCAGTTTTGGACCGCAACAACTGCCGCTACTGGAAAAATTTTGCCAACAATGCCCACAAGGATTTCCACTCTCAGTAGAAGTTCGCCATCCAGCATTTTTTGCCAAAGGTGAGGAGGAAAAGCGCCTCAATCAATTTTTGATCGCCCAACGCATTGATAGGGTCATCATGGACAGTCGACCGGTTTTTGCCTCACGAGAACGCGACCCAGGCACCTTAGACGCGCAGCAAAAGAAACCCCGCGTCCCCGTTCATGCCATTGCGACAGCCAAGCGGCCGATGATTCGTTTTATAGGCCAACAAAGTATTGAACAAAACCTGACTTTTTTTGCGCCCTGGCTTAACACCTTACCCAAATGGCTATCACAGGGGATTGAACCCTTAATCATGATCCACACGCCAGACAATCAGCAAGCACCTTGGCACGCCAAAGCCATTCATCATCAACTTGCCAAAGTGATTGAATGCGCTCCGTTGCCTGAATTTCCCGCTCATTTAGAGCGCCCACAACTTAAGATGTTTTAGCTGCGTTGCGCTTTGAGCACTTTACATCGATTTTTATTCGGTGATTTTTATTCGGTATAGATACTTTGACTCTGTGTGGTCAATAACAGCGCCGTAAAAAAGCCAGAGCACACGTCAGCCTCTTTGGTGTGACAAACAGCCAGTTTCGACCTGACTTTTCAAGTGATTGTCTCAATATGGTTCTCGGTTTTTTAAACAGACCGATGACCCGTTAAAGCGAGAGATGGGTATAATGCTAAAGTGCCGTGCCCTTCGCACCGATGGTGACATTTGTCTCATTTTTGCATAAACTACGCGCCC
>JBFGYW010000098.1:0-11451 GCA_041587235.1 Vibrio sp. | reverse complement strand
TTGCTTGTTGACCGCCGAGATCTTGTAGTAATCGCCTTCCCAAGCCAAAGCCTCTAAGATCTCTTGGATCTTCGCATCGGCTTCATCTTCGGGCATCAGATCGACCTTGTTGAACACCAACCAACGCGGCTTATTCGCTAGCTTTTCGCTGTACTGCTCAAGCTCGTCGATGATGGTCAAGGCATTTTGCGCCGGATCGCTTTGATCGATCGGCATGATGTCGATCATATGCAAAAGCACGCGACAGCGTTCAAGGTGCTTCAAGAAACGGATCCCCAGACCCGCACCGTCGGCTGCCCCTTCGATCAAACCAGGAATATCCGCGACCACAAAGCTCTTTTCAGGCACAACGCTGACCACGCCCAAACTTGGGATCAAGGTCGTAAACGGATAGTCCGCCACTTTCGGCTTAGCGGCAGAAACCGAGCGAATGAAAGTCGACTTACCGGCGTTTGGCAAGCCCAGCATACCCACATCGGCGAGCAACAAAAGCTCAAGACGCAATTCACGCACTTCACCCTTGGTACCCATGGTTTTTTGGCGCGGTGCACGGTTCACTGACGACTTAAAACGGGTATTACCCAAGCCATGCCAGCCCCCTTTGGCGACCATCACTTTTTTGCCGTGTTCAGCCACTTCACCGACGATTTCATTGGTGTGGATATCCACCGCGCGAGTCCCGACAGGAACCCGTAACACTTTGTCCTGACCGCGTTTACCGGTACAGTTACCGCCACGGCCATTTTCGCCGCGACCGCCGTCGTAAAAACGCTGAAAACGGTAGTCGATTAGGGTGTTGAGGTTTTCATCCGCTTCGATGTACACATCGCCGCCATCACCGCCATCACCGCCATCTGGGCCCCCTTTGGCGACGAATTTTTCGCGCCAAAAACTGACGACGCCATTACCGCCATCACCAGCTTGTACTTTAATTATCGCTTCATCAACGAACTTCATCTTTGACTCCGACTACTTCGCGAGTGTCTGCCCCATCACGTTGGGCAGAGAGATTCACTTTCCACGTTGTGATCACAACCGGGTTAGCGGCTATAACGTGGCTTGGTTGTCGCTATTATAGCGTTAAATACGCCATCGTGTGAATGTCACACAAACTTAGCAACGACAACACAATTGACAGACCACCAGCCCAACTGTGGTGAGCTGGTGGACTGTCAACTGACGAAAAAAAAACCCCACCATGTTTGGCAGGGCTTTTGAATCTACTAGCTTAAAACTTAGTAATAATTACTCAGCTTCGATGCTAACAAACTTACGGTTCTTAGGACCTTTCACTTCAAACTTAACTTTACCGTCAGAAAGAGCGAATAGAGTGTGGTCTTTACCTAGGCCAACGTTGTTACCAGCGTGGAATTTAGTACCACGTTGACGAACAATGATGTTGCCAGCTAGAACAGATTCGCCACCAAAACGCTTAACACCTAGGCGTTTGCTTTCTGAATCGCGACCGTTACGAGTAGAACCACCAGCTTTTTTATGTGCCATTGTTAAACTCTCCTATAGATTAAGCGTTAATACCAGTGATTTTCACTTCCGTGAACCACTGACGGTGACCTTGCTGCTTACGAGAGTGCTTACGACGACGGAACTTAACGATTTTAACTTTATCGCCACGACCGTGTTGTACAACTTCAGCAGTTACTTTACCGCCCTCAACAAGAGGAGCACCAACTTTAATGTCTTCACCGTTTGCAACAAGAAGAACTTTATCAAATTCAACTGTTGAACCAGTTTCAACGTCTAATTTCTCTAAACGAAGAGTTTGACCTTCGCTTACACGGTGTTGTTTACCACCAGATTGGAAAACAGCGTACATATTTTACTCCGCTTTTTCCGCACAGCCATATTTGCGTATTATTTGTGCAATGAGGGTGTGCGCTAAACTAATCATCAATAGGGCGCAGATTCTACGTCAAAGCCGGCAGGATGACAAGGGCTAATTGAAAAAAATTGGCGAAAAGCTAATCGCCGCTAAAAAGTGTCACAATCATGCCTTTATGGAAGGTATTAATCAATCCATTTTCGTGTATGATTCACCGATAAGACAAACAGATAAGCCTTGCAGGGTCTAACTTCTAGCTGGACGTATGATGGATTTTACTACTATCCAATCACTGACTGCCGACGACATGGCAAAAGTGAATAAAACCATTCAAGCCCAATTAAATTCTGATGTGACTTTAATCAATCAATTGGGCTTTTACATTGTGAGTGGCGGTGGCAAACGGCTTCGCCCTTGTTAGCGATTCTCTCCGCCAAAGCACTGGGTTATCAAGGAGAGCACCACATCACCGCCGCGGCATTTATTGAATTCATTCACACCGCGACATTGCTGCACGATGACGTGGTCGACGAATCGGACATGCGCCGTGGCAAAGCCACTGCCAATGCCACTTTTGGCAACGCGGCCAGTGTGTTGGTCGGCGATTTTATTTACACTCGCGCTTTCCAAATGATGACTGAGCTCGACTCAATGAAAATCTTGAGACTGATGAGCGAAGCGGTAAATGTGATCGCCGAAGGCGAAGTGTTGCAGTTGATGAATTGCAACGATCCCAACACCACCGAAGCCAGTTACATGCAGGTGATCTACTCAAAAACCGCGCGTTTGTTTGAAGCGGCAACGCAAATTGGCGCCATTTTGAATCATGCCTCACCAGAGGTAGAGCTCGCGTTGCAAAACTACGGCAAATACCTAGGTACCGCGTTTCAGTTGATCGATGACGTGATGGATTACGACTCCGACGGCGAAGCGATGGGTAAAAATGTCGGTGACGATCTCGCCGAAGGCAAACCGACCTTGCCTTTGCTGCACGCCATGCATCACGGCAATGACGAACAAGCGCAAATGATCCGCACCGCGATCGAACAAGGCAATGGCCTCGACAAACTCGCAGAAATCCAAGTGGCGATGGCGCAAACCGGCGCTTTGGCCTACACTCGCGAACGCGCCCAGCTCGAAGCACAAAAAGCGATTGACGAACTCGAAGTGCTGCCCGAGTCCGAGTACAAACAAGCCTTAATTACCTTGGCTCATATGTCTGTCGAACGCCGCGCTTAAAACGCCGTTTACCAAGCTCAATAGAGCTTGGTTCACCCTACTGTCACTTAGATCGCGTGGCTTATTGACGACGCTTTAGCCGATGGTGCTGTTACAGCACCAGATGCGATGGCCTCATTCGCTGCTGAAGACCTCTTGGTTTGTGGCTTATTGTGCTGCTCTTCCTGACAGATCAACAATTGATCGGCGCGAAAAGACAGGGCAAACGGCGCCTGATCACTTAAGATCAACACTTGGATCTCAGCGCTGGGATCGCTTGGATCGCCCACTTGCTGAATAAAACCAAACCCCGCAGGGCAAAACACATGGTTACCCGGTTGTAATTGAGCTTTGTTCATCGTCGCACTCCTTATATCGGAAACGTATCGCACTTTATCGCTCAGACTAACTGACTTATCACCAAGTGAATCGGTAGACAGCCTGACGTATTGCCATCGATCAATGCCATAATGGGTGATCAATGCCGTCCGTAATGGGTCAATGTCGCAGTGGGTCACTCACCCTTTAATACGCTGTTCGAGTGAAAAAGTTTGCGCGACCATTGTTTTACCAGGACATTGTTTCACCAGGACATTGTTTACGAGCCCATTGTTTACCAGTCATTGATCAGACCATAGTGTGCTTATTTCGCCTTATGCCGATCAGGCTTTGACTTATTGCACCGTCACCAGCGTCCTGGCCAAATCCGTTATCCTTGTTCAATTTGAACATGAGTACCTTGGAAGCCTTCAGCATCTTGAAACCGCCGACTCATCAGAACCTTTTGCTCAACGGTTGATCGACAGACTAATAAACCCAGGCCGCGGCTTTGTCAGTAGAATTTGAGCGTTTGTCTAAAAAAACGACAACTTTATCTTAAAGATTCCATCAACGCTGTAAAGACACCTGAAGAAAAAATGATCAATATCAAGACACCGACTCAAAAGTGAGACGATAATGAATATGAAGAACAGTAGAACACAGTGAAAGACAGTGTAAGACAGTGTAAGACAGTGTAAGACAGTGTAAGACAGTGTAAGACAGTAAAACACAGTGTGGGACAGTGAAAGACAATATAAAGCAGTATAGGCGTAAAAAAACCGACTCAGGCACCCCTCCGTCGTCGGTTTGACTTGGTATCCAACCTCGCCGCTCAAAGCCGCGAGGTATGAATTTTATCGTGGTGAAGGCACGACACCGGTGAACGACACTGGTCGGCCCTCGCCCTTACTTGGCAAACTCAACACCTAACGCGATGTCTTTGTTGAGTGTCTCCAACATGCTGTCGAGTGCTTGTTGCTCAAAATCACTTAAGTTGCCATAAGGTAGAATCGTTTCAACGCCGTCTTTGCCAAGCTTGACGGGTTGCGCGAAGAAAGTGGCATGAGCGCCGTCACCTTCGACATAAGCACACTCAATCACAGACTCATCGCCCTGTAGCGCTTTGACTAATGACAGACCGAACCGGCACGCTGCTTGGCCCATCGATAGGGTTGCACTGCCGCCACCAGCTTTAGCTTCCACCACTTCGGTGCCGGCGTTTTGAATGCGATGTGTCAGAGCGGCAGTTTCTTCGTCGCTAAAGCTCACGCCTTCCACTTGAGACAGCAAAGGCAAAATCGTCACGCCAGAGTGGCCGCCGATAACAGGTACGTTGACGTCAGTTGGCGACAAACCTTTTAGCTCGGCCACAAAGGTCTCTGCGCGGATCACATCTAAAGTGGTCACGCCAAACAGACGGCGCTTGTCATAAACACCGGCTTTTTTCAAAACTTCCGCGGCAATCGCCACTGTGGTATTCACTGGGTTGGTGATAATGCCCAAACAAGCATTCGGACAAACCGCTGCGAACTTTTCAGTTAACGACTTAACGATGCCGGCATTGACGTTGAACAAATCAGAACGATCCATGCCTGGCTTGCGAGCCACACCAGCAGAAATCAACACCACATCAGCACCTTCTAACGCTGGGGTTGGATCTTCACCGCAATATCCTTTAATCGATACCGGGGTTGGAATGTGGCTCAAATCAGCCGCGACACCAGGGGTGACTGGGGCAATGTCATACAAAGCCAAATCCGTACCCGCTGGCAGTTGATTTTTCAGTAGTAGGGCAAGAGCTTGACCGATGCCACCTGCGGCACCAATTACAGCAACTTTCATGTTTCATCTCCTAGAGAGGCTAATTATCATGGTTGATATCAAATAAGCGTGTCAACGTGTCAAAAAGTGGCGGTGAATAGCCCGGCTCACTCTCTCACTCGTCTGTCTAATTCAGTCTGTCTAACGCAATCTGTAAAACGCTTGTATTATCAGTGATTATCGCATTACGCAGTGTCAATTGAGCGCTATCTCAATGTCCAAACAATGCGACTCAGCATTACGCACTGGCTAACCAAATTGTGCACTGACTCATTAAACACTGGTTCACTAAATGGCTAGCGAACTCGCGGGCTTGATTAAAACGGGCCACGGCGGTCAACAAACACAAGCAAAACACGTCCCAAACCGAGTGCTATTTGTCATCAAACGCTGCTTTTATCAGCAGCTCAAAGATCACGCTAACCAAAGCGCTATGGGATTACAAATAACCAAGTGCAACTTTGAGAGCTAATGCACTTTATGTGGCCAATTTGTTGTTCAAAATGTGTTTTTAACGGGTTTTCTATTACGCCGGCGCCCTTTGGTTGGCTTTATTTTCCTTCGAGTCGGTGCATAACATTGCGCAGATCCCCTCACATAGCGACTTATTTTGCCAATAAGTAGGGCCAAACTTTGGCAAAAGTGAATAAATATGCGAAAATAAAATTATTACTTAAGCCTTGAGTCCCTTTTGCTATGCGTAATTCAGATAAACAAGATCAACTTATTCGCTCCTTTAAAGCCCTGCTAAAAGAAGAGCGATTTGGCTCGCAAAGCGAGATCGTCGATGCACTAAAACTTGAAGGTTTTGAAAGCATTAACCAATCCAAAGTGTCACGCATGTTAACCAAATTTGGCGCGGTTCGCACCCGAAATGCGAAAATGGAGATGGTTTATTGTTTGCCAGCCGAACTCGGCGTGCCGACCGTGAGCAGTTCACTGCGAGAATTGGTACTGGATATCGACTACAACCAGGCACTGGTGGTTATCCACACCGGCCCCGGCGCGGCCCAGTTGATTGCCAGATTACTCGACTCACTTGGCAAGTCTGAAGGCATATTGGGCGTAGTGGCCGGCGATGATACGATTTTTATTACCCCAACCCTGTCTGTCACCACCAAGGAACTGTGTCGCTCAGTCAGTGAACTTTTCGATTATCACGGCTAAAACAGTGACATCATGCTTAGGCACTTAAGCTGCAATTAAATGCATTTCAATCGATGGGTTTTGCTTACCCTTTGAGCAAAGCCCATTCACTGTCTAAGTTATTGATAAAACAAAATAGTGACCTGAATCACATTTTTAGTTTTTATGATAAAACCACCAAAAACAATCTAACTATTTGAAAGTAAATTAAAAAATTAACTTTCTGTCCATATTTTTTCCCTGCAAAGCTAGTTTTTATCACTATTATTAGCGCTAGCTGTATCATTTTATACCAATTCTTTTGGTATGATTCGGCCGAGTTTCTTATCAATGATTGATAGTAGAAACATGCCGTTTCCAGCGAGGAGACCTCTTAGCAGTGTCAATTGTTTTGAGATAACGATTATTAAGGAAGGGAAGTTTATGGCATTTAAAAAATTGATCACGGCAAGTGCAATTGCCGCAGCGACAATGACAATGGGCTCAGTTCAAGCACAAGACTTTGTTACCATTGGTACAGGTTCTGTGACAGGCGTTTACTACCCAACTGGTGGTGCGATTTGTAAACTGGTCAACGCAGGTCGTAAAGATCACAATGTTCGTTGTTCTGTTGAATCCACTGGCGGTTCTATTTACAACGTCAACACCATTCGCGCCGGCGAGCTCGACTTTGGTATCGTACAGTCTGACTGGCAATACCACGGTTATAACGGCACCAGCAAGTTTGCTGAGCAAGGCCCTTATAAGAAGCTACGCGCGGTATTCTCTTTGCACACCGAACCGTTCAACATCATCGCTCGTAAAGACGCTGGTATCGATAACGTCTCTGATCTCGCAGGCAAGCGCGTCAACATCGGTAACCCAGGTTCGGGTGACCGCGCGACAATGGGCGTGGTCATGGATGCCATGGGTTGGACCAACGACAGCTTTAAACTCGCTTCTGAGCTAAAAGGCTCTGAGCGTTCACAAGCCCTTTGCGACAACAAAATCGATGCGTTCATCTGCGTTGTTGGCCATCCAAACGGTTCAATCAAAGAAGCAACGACGTCTTGTGATGCCAAACTGGTTCCTGCCACTGGCCCACAAATTGAAAAAATCGTTGCCGATCACCCTTACTACACGATGACGAATGTCCCAGCGGGAACCTACCGCGGTACAGACCAAGACGTTCATAGTTTCGGTGTTGCTGCGACTATGGTCAGCACAACAGACGTATCTGAAGACGTGGTTTACAACGTTGTCAAATCTGTATTTGAAAACTTCGACACCTTTAAGCGCTTGCACCCTGCATTTGCTAACTTGAAGAAAGAAGACATGATCAAAGACGGTCTGTCTATCCCACTTCACCCAGGTGCTGTGAAGTACTACAAAGAAATCGGTTTAATGCAATAATAACCGACGGCCGACGAGAAGCCCGTCTTCTCGTCGAGCATCCTATCGTACAGCAATGTACACTATGACCCACTTAGTTACTGAGTGGGTTTGTAATTTCACGCTTTCTCTTTTTTTGCCTCTTGTGGACACTGTGCCATTAAGAGATCACAAAACAATTCATACGAGAAAGCACAAGGATTGTTAAGGATACACCTCCATGACGACGAAAAATTCTCCGTCACAATTGACGCCAGCGGACGATGTCCAAGACATGGTCGCTCAGGCTGATACAGGGGCTCGCCATCCAGGCGGAATACAAGGGCGAATTTTGTGGTTCGTACCGTTGTGCTGGTCACTATTCCAACTGTGGTACGCTTCTCCACTGCCATTTATTTTCGATTTTGGTGTGCTCAACGACACGCAAGCTCGGTCTATCCACCTGATGTTTGCCATCTTCTTGGCCTTTACCGCCTACCCCGCTTTTAAACGTTCACCGCGAGACACCATCCCAGCCATCGATTGGCTTTTGGCACTGGCCGGCAGTTTCGCCGCCGCCTACATTTATATTTTCTACAACGAGCTCGCCGACCGCTCTGGCGCTCCAACCCAACTCGACATCGTTGCGGCAGTAACGGGGATGGTTCTGCTGCTTGAAGCCACGCGTCGTGCGCTCGGTCCACCTTTGATGTGTGTCGCAGCGGTCTTTTTGCTTTACACCTTTGCCGGCCCACACATGCCCGATGTGATTGCTCACAAAGGCGCTAGCCTCAACAAAGCCATGTCTCACCTGTGGCTCACCACCGAAGGGGTGTTTGGGGTTGCCTTGGGCGTATCAACGTCGTTTGTCTTCCTCTTTGTGTTGTTCGGCGCCATGCTCGAGCGCGCCGGCGCTGGGGCATACTTTATTAAAGTCGCCTTTTCGCTGCTCGGTCACATGCGTGGCGGCCCAGCAAAAGCCGCGGTCGTCGCTTCTGGTTTGTCGGGCTTGGTCTCGGGCTCGTCAATTGCCAATGTGGTCACCACCGGTACCTTTACTATTCCACTGATGAAGCGCGTGGGTTTCCCGGGTACCAAAGCCGGCGCGGTTGAAGTCGCCGCCTCGACCAATGGTCAGTTGACGCCGCCTATCATGGGCGCAGCCGCTTTCCTTATGGTGGAATACGTGGGCATTTCTTACGTAGAAGTGATCAAAGCGGCGATTTTACCAGCGCTGATTTCTTACGTTGCCTTGATTTACATCGTTCACCTTGAAGCGTGTAAAGCCGGCATGAACGGCTTACCGCGTCGCCGCACGGTGACACTCGCGCAAAGCTTGTTGTCGTTTATCTTTACCTTGCTTGGCCTATGTGCCATCAGCGCGGCCGTTTATTACGGAGTCGGTTGGACCAAACAAGCCTTTGGCGCAGCAGCAACACCGATCATGGCCATTGCTCTCGTTGCTGTCTATGCCGCACTGGTACGCATTTCTGCTCGCTACCAAAAGGAAGGCGCGACGGAGATCGACGAAAACCTCACCGAAGTCCCAGATGTGGGCCCAACGGTCAAATCTGGCTTGCACTTCTTGTTGCCGATTGTGGTTTTGGTGTGGTGTTTAACCGTTGAACGTTTCTCACCAGGCCTGTCTGCTTTCTGGGCGACTGTGTTTATGATTTTCATCTTGTTGACTCAACGTCCGCTTATGGCGCTGTTTAACGGTGAAAGTCATATCAAGGGCGCTATTCGCCAAGGCATTGACGATCTGAGTGAAAGCTTGGTCAACGGTGCGCGTAACATGATTGGTATCGGTGTGGCAACAGCCGCTGCAGGTACGGTTGTCGGCGTGGTGACCTTAACCGGTATTGGCCTGGTGATGACCGACTTTGTCGAGTTTATCTCTGGCGGTAACATTATTTTGATGTTGCTGTTCACTGCGGTGATCAGCTTGATCCTCGGCATGGGCCTACCAACCACCGCCAACTACATCGTGGTATCGACCTTGATGGCCCCGGTTATCGTCACCTTAGGTGCGCAAAATGGTCTGATCATCCCATTGATTGCAGTGCACTTGTTTGTGTTCTACTTTGGTATTTTGGCCGACGATACGCCCCCGGTTGGCTTGGCGGCGTTTGCGGCGGCGGCGATTGCCAAATCAGACCCAATCAAAACCGGTATTCAAGGCTTTACCTACGACATTCGTACTGCCATCTTGCCGTTTATGTTTATCTTCAACACGCAATTGTTGTTGATTGGCGTCGACTCTTGGTGGCACCTTGCCCTGACCATTTTTTCCGCCGTCACTGCGATGTTGCTGTTCTCTGCCGCGACCCAAGGTTGGTGGTTTACCAAAAACAAATGGTGGGAAACCGCGCTGCTGTTAGTGCTGACCTTCTCCTTCTTCCGTCCGGGTTTTTGGTGGGACATGCTCTACGAACCGACAAAAATCTCACCCGGAATTGAGGCAGCTCAAATTGTTGAGCAATTACCTGTGGGAGAATCGCTAGAACTACGCGTTGCCGGGATGACATTGTCAGGTGAACAAGTCGACAAAATTGTTAGCTTGCCCTTTGATGACCGAGCAACGACAGGGGAAGAGCGATTATCGTCTATGGGTCTAACCACTCGAGAAGATAACGGTAAGCTGATCGTTGACCTGGTTGAATTTGGCAGCCCTGCAGAACAAGCGGGCGTCGATTTTGATTGGGAAATCGAAGCGGTGATTGTTGAAAATCCACGTCCGATGAAAGAATGGGTCTTTGTGCCTTGTATCTTAATCGTGATTGCGATGGCCACCATTCAACGCCGTCGACAAAAACGTCTCGCTTAACGACTGAGTAAAATACACTCATCGCTCACCAACGCCCCAATATGGGGCGTTTTTTTGTCTCTACGGCTTTCACAGTTCGTACAGAGGCGTTGTCTAGGGTCATACCAAAATGGTAAAAACTATGTATAAACACATTCTCGTTCCCGTTGATCTCAACGAAGAAGGCTTTGCCGACCAAGCCGTACAACAAGCGGTGTGGCTCGCCAAACAATCTCACGCCGAATTGCACTTACTCACGGTGATGCCCGCAGTACACATGCCGATGGTGTCGTCGTATTTCCCCAAAGACGCAGAAGAAAAAATGGCCCGTGATTTAAGCGATCACTTGTCCAGCTTTGCCGCCCATAACATCGCCGATGACGTGGTGTATCACACCTACGTCAAACGCGGAAAAGTGCACACCACCATTGTCGAGTACGCTTGTAAGTTGGGCGCGGACGTCATTATCATGCCCAGCCATAAACGCAATACCCTCAATCGCGTGGTGTTGGGATCCGTGGCTTCGCAAGTCGTCGATCACTCGCCCATTCACGTGATGGTACTCAAGCCAGTGGGGTAACGCCCCGCCACTAAGTGTAAGACAGTACAAGACAGTGTGACACAGTGAAACACAGGGACAAGATCGCTTCGCTACAAGTAGCAAGATCACTTCGTTCCAAGTGGCAAGAAAAAAACCAGGGAAGGAGAGTACAAGACAGTGAAACACAGGGGCAAGATCGCTTCGCTCCAAGTAGCAAGTGGCAAGAAAAAGACTTAAAACCCAAATAGCTCGGTTTTGACCTTTCTTGCCACTTGAAGCGTAGCGACCTTGAAGCGCAGCGACCTTGAAGCGCAGCGACCTTGAAGCGCAGCGACCTTGAAGCGCAGCGACCTTGCAGCGCAGCGATCTTCTTTTTAAGCGCAGCGATCTTCTTTTTAAGCGCAGCGA
>JBFGYW010000097.1:0-11646 GCA_041587235.1 Vibrio sp. | reverse complement strand
ATTCAAAATTATGACGTTGAACACAGTAAGTTTTAATCCCAAGAAATGCATAAGCTTTATTAATCATAAAGTTAAACAAAAAAATTAGTGGTCACATGCTTTAAACCATCATAGTTCTTTTGATTACAATGACTTATAAAAAGAAAAGATAGAACGACATCTCAAAGTGTTCGGTAAATATAACCGTGAAAAAATCATACAAAGCACATTTCTTACTCTAACCTAATAAATATTTACAACTCATCCCTTTTTGTGATCTAGTTTACATTTTTTCTCACTGTTTTTTGCAAATTACAAAATTGATAAAAAACAATAAAATCATAAAGTTGTACTTAACAATTTATGAATAACCATCTAAAACCTAACATCACGCATGTTATGTAAAATTAAATTTTTAATTTAAAATCAACTAGTTATTTAATTCAATACTAAAACAAAATCCAAACCCAGTTAATACACCACTAACTATTTGAGTTCTAATTAAATTGCGTTATAGTAAAACGAGTTTACGGAAAAAACTCACTGAGGAATAACTATGAACAGGAAAATCACCCTCTCCGCACTCTTGCTTACCGCAGCCTCTACATCGGCTTATGCTGATGAATGTGGACAAGTGACTATTGCTGATATGAACTGGAATTCGGCTAGTTTTATCGCAAACGTTGATAAATTCATTTTGGAGTATGGCTATGGCTGCGATGCTGAATTAGTCCCTGGTGACACCATGCCCACCACGACATCGATGATTGAAAAGGGCGAACCTGATATTGCCCCTGAGCTATGGACAAACTCAGCGAAAGAGGCCATCGAGAAAGGTGTAGAAGAAAAACGATTAATCAATGCCGGCCCATCATTGACTGATGGTGGACAAGAAGGTTTTTGGATCCCAACCTACATGCTCGATAAACACCCTGAATTGAGCACGATTGAAGGCATTAAAAAGCATCCAGAGTTATTCAAACACCCTGAAGACCCAAGTGTCGGAGGTTTCTACGGTTGCCCTGCTGGTTGGAATTGTCAGATATCGAGCGGCAATCTCTTTAAAGCTCTTAATTTAAAAGAAGCGGGATTTCAATTAGTTGACCCAGGTTCTAGTGCTGGTTTATCCGGTTCAATCGCCAAAGCTTACGAACGCGGTGAAGGTTGGTTTGGTTACTATTGGGCCCCTACCGCCATTTTAGGTAAGTACAACATGACCTTGGTTGATTTTGGAACTGGGGTCGATGAAAAAGAGTTTACCACTTGTACAACACAAGAAAATTGTACCGACCCTAAAGTAACCATGTACCCACCAAGCCCTGTAAGTACTGTAGTCGCGAGTAAATTTGCCGGCGACCACCCTCAGGTCATGGATTATTTGTCACATCGAGGTTTCACCAACGATGAACTCAACAGCATTTTAGCTTGGATGGAAAGCGAACAAGCAACTTCAGAAGATGCGATGTTTTACTTCTTAGATAACCACCCAGACATCTGGAAAAAGTGGGTATCAAAAGAAGCCGCAGAAAAAATTAGCGCAGAGCTTTAACCCGTTTTAATCACTGGGTTTACACCTTAGTTCACGCGAGTAGTAACAATAATAACTAAAGAGTGGCTGGTATCAGTTACTCTTTTTAATTCAAAGGATAATATAATGTTCGATAGCAGTTGGTTAACCAGCTTCCCCGAGATGGATCGTTCAACATTAAGAGTAATTCGTCAAACGCTTGATGGGGCATACAAAGGGTTTTCTCGTGAATATGGTGACTTAATCGAATCCCTATTCAATCCCCTTTTGTCTTTTCTTGTTTGGTTTGAGAAATTGCTTTTAAGCACCCCTTGGTGGCTTGTATTAATCGCACTGACCGGCTTGGTGTACTTTGCCAGTCGTTCCGTCAAATTAGCTGCCGCCACCGTGGTTTCTATGCTCCTCATTGGTTATTTTGGCATGTGGGAAGACACAATGAGAACCCTCAGTATCATTACGGTGTGTACGTTACTCGCCATTGTACTGGGCATTCCGATTGGTATCGCCATGGCCCGCTCTAACCGCATGCAAGCCATCGTCACTCCTTTTCTCGATATCATGCAAACCATGCCGGCTTTCGTCTATCTAATTCCAGTCGTGATGTTACTGGGTATCGGTAAAGTACCCGGGCTGATCGCCGTAATAATTTATGCCATCCCTCCTGTCATTCGCTTGACTAACTTGGGGATTCGACTCGTGGATAAAGAGGTCCTTGAAGCCGCGACGGCCTTTGGCGCAAGTTCAAAGCAACGTCTGTTCGGCGTACAACTCCCTCTTGCGATGCCAACGATTATGGCCGGTATAAACCAAACCATTATGATGGCGCTGTCCATGGTAGTGATTGCGTCGATGATTGGGGTTAAAGGCCTCGGGCAGCCAGTGCTTAAAGCCATTACTAACCAATATTTCACTTTAGGTCTTCTCAATGGCTTTGCCATTGTCGCCTTGGCGATTTTAATTGACCGAGCATCACAATCTTATGCAAAACGCACTCAAGCGCATTTAGGGGATAACAAAAATGACTAAACCTTTAATCTCTATTTCTGGCTTATACAAAATTTTTGGTGATAACCCGCAAAGCGTTCTTCCTATGGTCAAAGCCGGTGCGACAAAAGATGAAGTACTAGAAAAAACCGGCCATACCGTCGGTTTGAAAGACATCAACCTTGAGATCCATAAGGGAGAAATCTTTGTCATCATGGGTCTTTCCGGTTCTGGAAAATCCACCATGATCCGTCACTTCAATCGTCTTATTGACCCCACTGAGGGAAAAATTGACGTTGAAGGCACCGACATTATGCAACATAACCCAAAAGAGCTTGAGACCTTCCGACGCCATAAAATGTCGATGGTTTTCCAGCGCTTTGGGTTACTCCCACATCGAAAAGTTCTCGATAACGTGGCTTACGGACTTGAGATTCAAGGAATTGAAAAGACCAAACGTTATGAGCGCTCACAACAATGGCTCGAAACGGTAGGTCTCAAAGGGTATGAAGATCAGTACCCTTCTCAATTATCAGGCGGACAACAGCAAAGGGTAGGCTTAGCCCGTGCACTGTGTACCGATGCAGAAATACTGCTGATGGATGAAGCCTTTTCGGCACTCGATCCACTCATTCGAAGTGAGATGCAAGATCAACTCATCGAATTGCGAGACACATTGCAAAAAACCATTATTTTTATTACACACGATCTTGATGAAGCTTTACGTTTAGGTGACCGCATCGCAATACTAAAAGACGGTGAATTAGTCCAACAAGGCACCCCCGATGACATTTTGCTCAACCCTGCCACCGATTATGTTGAAGCCTTTGTTAAAGACGTCAATCGAGCTCGTGCACTCACCGTTGAGACAGTAATGCAAAAACCGTCATTGCGAATCACAGCGACGACAATTGAAGATGCTCTTAAACAAATGCGTAATAAAAATCAAGACTACGGCTATCACGTTACTCCGGAAGGCTACCAAGGTGTTTTAACTCAAGAAAGCTTAGAAGCTGCAGATTGCAAGCCTTCAGAAGACATCGACAAATCCACTTATGAAGATGTCCCAGTTGTCGCGCCGGATGTAGCAATTGAACAGGTGCTAACAGAAACCTTGTCATCAGACTATTCGCTTCCTGTTGTAAACGACAAAGGCGAACTCACCGGGACACTAGAAAAAGACAAAGTCGCAGAAATTTTTTCTGATAAATAATTTTCAACCCTTGAATTTTCAACAATGAGTATCATCTCATTGTAAGTTATACAATTATGGAGTTCACCATGACCGAAAAAACTATGAAAGCAATCGTAACCACCGGCAATGGCGGTTACGATAAACTGGTGTACAAAGATGTGCCCGTACCCACGCTTGAACCCGGTGAAGTCTTGGTCAAAGTGTTAGCTGCTGGTATGAATAATACCGAAATCAATACGCGCTTAGGTTGGTATTCGTCTTCTGTCACAGATTCGACCAACCAAACCGCCGACATCAATGAAGAGAATCCGACTGAAAAAGCGGATGGTGGCTGGAATGAAAGTACGCCTTTTCCTTTCATTCAAGGCACTGACTGCTGTGGCGAAGTCGTCGACAGCGCTGACATGGACGCTCAAGATCTAGTCGGTAAACGCGTGCTATTACGCCCTTGTAACAGTACTGATCACTACCAAAGTCACGATAATATTTGGATGGGTTCAGACTACGATGGCGCATTTGCTCAATACGTCAAAATTAAAGCCAGTGAAGCTTTCCCAATCACGTCAGATTGGAGCGATGCTGAGTTAGGTACTATTCCTTGTGCTTATGGCACGTCTGAAAACATGTTACACCGTGCCAATTTAAAAGCGGGGGAAACCGTATTAATCCCAGGCGCCTCTGGGGGAGTGGGCTCCGCCACGATTCAATTAGCCAAACGTCGTGGTGCTCGCGTGATTGCGATTGCCAGTAAAAGCAAACACGCGCTACTTGAGCCTCTTGGTGCCGATGTATTACTTGATCGCAATGATGATATCGTTAAAGCGCTCGGCGAAAAATCGGTTGACTTGGTGGTCGATAATGTCGGCGGACAAAACTTCCCTGCCATGTTAAAAGTCCTTAAGCGCGGCGGGCGCTTGGTCACATCAGGTGCCATCGCAGGTCCGATAGTCGATCTTGACATGCGCGATATGTACCTAAAAGACATTCAACTTATCGGCACTACTGCTTGGGAAGAACCGGTATTTGGCAATTTGGTCACTTATATAGAAAAAGGGGAAATCAAACCGCTACTCTCAAAGCAATTCCCATTACAATCCATTGTCGAAGCACAAAAACTGTTTGTCGAAAAAACGCATATGGGCAAGTTTGTTTTGATCCCAGAGCACGATGATTAAAAGCGAAAATTAATCCATTCTCATAAAAAATCCCTTGTTTCATCAACAAGGGATTTTTTTACCTTAAAATTAAAGTTTAATATGCAGATATTGGTTACTGACCCAAAGGTATTGACCATTGAAGTATACTTTTGCCCATCCATCGACCACGGCATAAACCGCCAAAGCTTGACCTTTGTTAAAATGGCCTTTGACTTTACCCGCTTTGCCCGGCGCACCACGAACATTAAGGCGGTTTGCCGAAACATAGTAAGTCCCTTTCGACTTCGCGCTAGGGTGCTTATACACCTTTTGTTTTTGCTTAGCAGAACCCCCGTGGTGAGACTGAGAAATGGTTTTAACCTTTTTGTTCTGTGCTTGATGATGACTTGATGATTTAACTTGTTTTTTTGATGAGGCTTTAGAGTGTGATGATTGATGACTGTGCCCAGATGGCGCCGCTTGTTGTGATTGGCATTGCTTGCCAGGTTCGCAACCCTGAGCACTCACATTTGCACTAACAAACAGACCAGAAACCAACAAAAAAGCAAACGATTTACGCATATAATACTCCAAATAATCACTGTATCAATCAACGTTAACAGCTTTATTGGTTATTGCCACGCTTGCCTGTCTAACTTTGCAAAAACTTAATCTATTTGACGAACAACTTACATTATTGCCCTCTATTTAAGCGGCAGTCACACGCTTGGCATCAGATCTAAAATTAACGGTTCCACCACCCAAGCTAGGTAAACTATCCAAATAATTAAGGCGACGTGCAACACGTCATTTTCTGAAAACCAACGTTTTTTCCGCCACAACTTAGCCGTCAAATCAGCGCGATAATACAACCAATACAGATACATGGTGAGATATAAGCCAAACCAAACCCCAACTAGGCTTAATTGTAGTGCTGTGCCAGTCTGCCAAAAGCCCCAAAGGTTCAATAGGGTCATGAACACGATAAAGGGCGTACACCACCAGCACATCATTTCAAAAGTAATAAAAGACTTTACTGGCTTAAATGCGCCATAGGCAATGAAAAGGACATAAGCAACCGAGACCAAACTCGCGACATAAAGACTGATTTGAATACCACTGGGCGACAAGGTGGAATAAGCCACGCCGACGAACATAGCATTAACACTGACCTGTTGGAATATAAGGTAGATGACTTCCCACCAGCTGGTCCAGGCCACTCTCTTTCTCCCCTGGCATTTTAATTGATAGCCAAATGCTTGATAACTCGTACCGGCAATCAATGCGCCAATTCCCCATAATAACAAAGAAATTCCCCACCAAACGCGAGACAGCTGATCTTGATGATCCATTATTAAAAAACCACCGAGTAAACAAGTGACAAGACCTAAAAAGTACACCCAAAAGCTTGAACTTGGTTGAGTAATAAAAATGGACTTACTGCCCAAACGATAGGTTTTACAAGGTTGAATTTGAGACCAGGTTTCTTCATTAAGCGTCGAGTCATCGTGTGGAATAGAAAAAAGCCGGCCAAAGAGGGAGTGCTGTTCGTGTTTTTTTTGTGGTGAGGGCGACGTGTCTGTCATCATTTATCCTGTTTAAAAAGTCTCGACTAGGGTTAGACCAAGCTCTCGAAATAGCGAATCAACAAACTTGATAACATCGCGACAAAATCACTGCAAGAACAAAGGCTAGACGCATATCTTTATTAAAAAGTGGCGACCTTGTTCTTTTGTGTTTCCAGCGCTATCGCGACCACATACTTCATGAGATTGGTATAATTTAAAGCGTAATAAGTGATGAGTCCTTCAAAAACCGGTCGCGCACTGTAGATAAAATGACGCTGACTTGTTTGTGACTCCCTCAAGCAAGGCTAAAGCCGCTCTCAAGTATTGATGCCACAGTTTGAACGAAACAGTTTGAACTCAAAGCAACAAAGCATCCAATACAACAAGAAGACTCAAACCACACTGTGTCTATTAGCCATAAAAACCAGTCATATGGTTGCCATTGTCTCAAGAAATCACCCGAACAAACGACAATTTAATTACAACTCAAATTATTTGCCGCTATTATGAAAGTTCCCCTCTTAAGATGCAACTCCCTATCCCATCTAAGACCATCTAAACCTTTCACATCGCGATTTAAGCAGCAAGCCATCAGCTTACCTTTTCGCCATCAGTGGAATTAATAATTGTTTAATCGAGCTTCTAAGCGTTAGAGCTAATAATGCCATTGTGACTAACGGCAACACTCCCCAGAGCAATGGGTGTAAACGCGGTTCAATATCAAATCCAGTATTTAAGACCAGCGCGACACTTAACTCAGCACCGAATGCCGCAACCGCACTGGCAATAATAGCAAGCAAGCCATATTCAGCCCAAAGGGTTAACGCCAAACTTTTTTTACTGCTGCCTAACGTACGATACAAGCGCATTTCATCTTTTCGCTGACTAAGACTTAAACGCATCAGAGTGACGATCAATAACGTCCCCGCCACTAACCCCAAGGCCGCTAATACAGTGATCGACCAAATGATCTGTGCCAGTATTGCCTCAAGATTACTGGCCAATTGACGAATATCTAGCGTGCTCACGGTGGGATACTGACGCGTCAATCGATTGAGCGCTCCCTCATCACCTTGGTCAATCCGATAGCTCAGCATCCAGGTAATAGGCAAGGAAGACAATACGTCCGGGGTAAAAATAAAATAGAAGTTGGGTTTCATTTCACGCCATTCTACCGAGCGGATAGAGTTCACGGTCGCGTTGACTTCTTGACCATTAATGACAAAGGACAGCACGTCCCCCACCTTCACCGCCATCGCCTCGGCAACGCCTTCTTCAACTGAAACGCCTTTGCTTTGACTCCATTGACCCGATAAAACTCGATTGCTCTCGGGTAACTGGTCTAAATAAGTAAAGTTGATCTCGCGACGAAAGACATCGTCTTGGCGATCAATACCCGGAGCCAACTTAGCGTCAACACCATTGATTTGGCTAACTCGGCCACGAGTAATTGGGTAAGCTAACGAATGAGGGATATCGGCTTTATCCAACTGTGCGAGATAGCTATCACGTTCGTATGGGGCGATATTGATCGCAAAGACATTGGGAGCGTCATCGGGCAAGGCTCTTTGCCAATCCGCCAGTAAATCGGTTCTCACTAACCAAATCAACGCCAATAACATCAATGACAAGCCCAAAGCTGCAAATTGTAAGCCACTGATAAAACGAGTGCGATTAATTCGACTTAACGCCAATTTCATCGCGATACCAAGTGGTATTTTTGCCAACAATTTAGCAGCGAAGATCCCCATCACTCCCAGCACACACAACAAGGCGATAATACCGGCTAATATTGCCCAGACTAACGCGTTACTGGCATAAAACACCGCCAAAGCCAATACGGGCACGGATAACATACCCCACTGGGACAAAGTCATCGAAAAAGAGCGCTGCCTTGGCTGTAAAACTGACACCGCAGAGGTATTTATCAATTGGCTTAACGGTATCCCCAAAGCCGGAATACCGATCGATAAACAGGTAAGAAAAGCGGCGAAGAATGGCCCGCTACCATAGCTGGGTAAGGGCTCTGGCAACAATCCTGTCAACGGCACTCTCAAGAGCCACTCTAAGCCAAAGCCAACCGAAAAGCCCAACAGTGAAGACAAAGAAAGTAAAATCGTTACTTGTACCAAAAGCCACTGTCTCAGCCATTGTTTACTCGCCCCTAAGCTTTTTAACATTGCAACGGTTTGCGTCCTTGTATCGACATAATGTTGGCAGGTTAGTACTAAGGTTGTCGCGGCCATCATAATGACGATAATCGCAGTTAAAGACAGATATTGCGTGGTCCGTTCAAAAATGCCTTGTCGGCGCGATGGGCTTTGCTCATCAATCCAACGATCGCTCGGTGTTAAGCTAACTGAGTCTTTAAGCGAATTTAACACCGAGGTCGGGCCGTTAATATACCACTGATAACGCACTCGACTGCCTTGCTGTAAAGCTCCTGTCTTGGCGACATCACTCTGATGAATATACACTGCAGGCATTTGTTGGAATGGATTAAAGCTCACGCCGGGCTCTTGGATAACTTGTCCTGATACCGTGAGCTCAGCATCACCAATCGTCACTTCATCGCCCAGTTTAACATCGAGAGTTGTCATCACTCGGCCATCAAGCCATAATTGCCCCGGCTCTACATGGTTAACCAGACCATTTTTGCCCTGTAAGCGTAACTCACCGCGCAATGGGTACGCATCACTCACCGCGCGGACCGTCACTAGCTGCATTTGTTCTTGACTAAAGGCCATCGTCCGGTAGCGCGTTTGAATGGCATTAGCTAAATGGTTCGCCTTTGTGATTTCGATTAATTTGTCCGGTATCGGGTTGGCGGAAGAAAAAACCAAGTCGGCGGTTAAAGCGTCTTTTCCCTGTTTGACGACCACTTGTTCTAGGCGAATGGACAGTGCTGAGAGCGCAAAGACACAGGCGATAATCAAACTCAGTGCGATGGTAATCGGCCAAAGTTTTCCCTGGCGAATTTCACGCCAACTCCAAGACCACAACCGTTGACTCCTCACTAATGGGCTGGGCATTTTACACCTCCACAATTTGACCATTGGTCATTTCAAAGCAGCGTTGGCAACGTTGCGCCAATTTAGGATCATGAGTGACTAAGACTAAAGTCGTGCCGTGTTTCACATTCATTTCAAACAGTAAATCAACGATATTTTGAGCTGTTTTTTGATCGAGATTACCGGTCGGTTCATCGGCAAACAGCACTTTTGGTTGCGTCATAAATGCACGTGCAATCGCAACGCGTTGTTGCTCACCACCAGAAAGTTGTGCCGGGGTATGATCGAGCCGGTGTCCTAAGCCGACCAATTCAAGTAACGCCTTTGCTCTTTCATTGTCTTCCTCTTGTCCTGCCAACAAGCAAGGTAAAGTGACATTCTCGAGGGCGGTTAAACTGTCAATTAACAAAAAGCTTTGGAATACAAACCCTAAATGCAAGCCTCTTAATTGCGCACGCTGTTCGTCGCTTAAACCAGACAAAGGTTGTTCAAAAAGATAGACCTCGCCATCGCTCACCACATCTAGACCGGCGAGTAACGTCATTAAGGTCGATTTACCCGCCCCAGAGGCGCCAACAATGGCGACAGTTTCACCTTGTTCAATAGAAAAATTTACATTCTCTAGGATTGTTAAATCTTCTTGATTAGTAGACACTAGTTTGCGAACTGATTGTGCACGAATAACGGATTTTGACATGATAAGACTCTTTAGTTTGCTCTTCGTTTTTATTTCTTTCTCTGCTAGTAGTAACACACTTTTGATTTTAGGTGATAGCTTAAGTGCCGGTTATCAAATGGCCATTGAGCAAAGTTGGCCAAGTTTACTGCCTGAGCAACTTAAAAAAAGAGGGCGAGACTACCAAGTAATCAATGCCAGTATCTCTGGGGACACAACGGGAAATGGCTTAGCCCGCCTGCCCCAACTGATCGAACAACACCAGCCAGACTGGGTGTTAATCGAACTCGGTGGTAATGACGGCCTACGCGGTTTCCCCGCGACAATCGTGAGCCAAAACATCCATCAAATGATAGAGCAAATACAAGCGTCAGGCAGTCAAGCCATGTTGATGCAGGCCAAAGCGCCACCTAACTATGGGCAACGCTATGTACAGTCGTTCGAACAAGTCTTTGCGCAAGCGGCCAAACAATTTGATATTCCTCTTTTGCCCTTTTTTCTTGAGCAAATCATCACCAAACCGGAGTGGATGAGAAACGATGGTATTCACCCCAACGAAAAAGCTCAGCCTTGGATTGCCAATTACATGGCAGAACACCTCGAGCGTTACTTGACGCCATGATGTGAAGAATCATAGCCAATCAGATGGCAATAAAAAACCGTTAAAGCAGTAAGTCACCTTGTATGGATTGAAATTCATCACATGCCTCGATTAAAGCTTGCGCGGCGAGTTTGTCAACACCATAGACCTCCACCCGAGTTTGAAAGCGTTGTTGAACTCGTTCGACTAAATGACAAAAATCACCATCGCCGGTGAGTAAAATGACGGTATCTACTCCTCCGGCCGCAGCTTCGTAGGCATCGAGCGCGATGCCGACATCCCAGTCCCCTTTAGCGCTGCCATCACGGCGTTGAATAAAGGGTTTAAGTAAGACTTCAAAACCAATACCACGTAAAATATGATGAAACTGGCGAGATTTAGGGTGCTCTGATGCAATGGCATAAGCGTTAGCACAGACGATATTGCGATGCTCACAAGCACGAGCCCAAAAGCGGTTGTAGTCAAAGGAGCGGCCAAAAGCGTCTCGCGTGGTATAATAAATATTCTGAACATCAACAAAAACGGCAACGTTTTCCATAACAAGTACTCAAATAAAAACACCACCTTAGCAAAGTCCAAGTCAAATTACACTGTCGCCAACTTACTCAATAAACGCAGTGCGAGCGTTAGAGTATCAAGGCTATTCTATCGACTGAGAGACAAGCGCCCGTTATCACTAATAGAAAGTGGCTCACCTAGTGAATAATGTCGTAAGATATGTTGGTATTCACGCTCGAACAAAGGTACATAGCCAGCTTCTTTAATATAGTGAATCAGCCGTTTAGGGTGAAAGAAATAATGGACAAAACGGTCGACAAAAGCGAAATCTTCTACCGACTGCTTATTGACATAGATATACAGCGGGCGAGACAGTGGCTGATAGTCCCCTTGTTTCAACGTCTTTAAACTCGGTATTACGGGCTTATTACCCGAATTAGAAATGGCCACCGCTTTGAGGGTATCTTGAT
>JBFGYW010000096.1:0-11853 GCA_041587235.1 Vibrio sp. | reverse complement strand
GAGCGCGATCAGGGGCGCGTGTATATCGATGATACCGAGTTGACCCATTGGCAAACGCAGGATTTAGCCAAGCGTTTGGCGGTGCTCAAGCAATCCAATAGTATGAACATGCGTTTCACGGTAGAAGAATTGGTCAGCTTTGGCCGTTTTCCTCACTCGCAGGGTAAACTGCAAGCCAATGATCGCGAAAAAGTGGCGACCGCGATGGCTTATCTTGGTCTGACTGACCTAGCGACGCGTTATCTCGATGAGCTCAGTGGCGGTCAGCGGCAATTGGCGTTTATCGCGATGGTCTTGGCGCAAGATACCGATTATGTGTTGCTTGATGAGCCGCTCAACAACCTCGATATCAAACACTCGTTAACCATCATGAAAAACATCCAAGCGCTGGCTCGCGACTTAGGCAAAGCGGTGATCATTGTCATTCATGATATTAATTTTGCCGCCAGTTATTCCGATTATATCGTCGCGTTAAAAAATGGCGCGGTGATGGCCGATGGCAAAGTCGATGACGTGATTGACGCGAACGTCTTGGAGTCGATTTACGAAGTGCCATTTAATATTGTTGAGGTGCAAGGCAAAAAGATGTGTACTTATTATTGAGCGACATCCTGCTCCTGACCAAGGCCCAGATAGACAAAAAGCGCACGGATGGGTGAATACCCTCGTGCGCTTTTTTCTTCTCTTATCACTGCAATTGTATCAGTGCCTGCTAAAGCCTTGGACTTTACCTTGGCTCATTCCGGGCTTTACGGCCTCGTTTAGAGCGAGTTCATGATTGCTTTGCTGAGCTTGCCGTCAATGGCCGGCTGCTCTCGGCTTGAGGCTCTGTCTCGGGATTGGACTTACGCTCTTTGACGCCGATAAAAATCGTCATCACAATGGCGGTGATCCCCGCGCTTGTCACCGGTGAGCCGAGAACACTTTGGGCGATTTTAGGCAGTGAGCTCAGTACTTCTGGCACCATCATCACGCCAAGGCCGACGCCAAACGACACCGCTAAGATCAGCAGGTTTTTGCGATCCAATTCTTCGCTGGCGATGATCTTGATCCCCGCCGCTGCGACCGTACCAAACATCACCAATGTCGCGCCGCCAATCACGGGTTTGGGCAAGGTAGTGAGAACCGCGCCAATCATAGGGAACAAGCCCAGCACACAAAGCAATAACGCGACAAAATAACCGACATAACGACTGGCGATACCGGTGAGTTGGATCACACTGTTGTTTTGGCTAAACGTGGTATTGGGAAAAGTATTAAACACCGCCGCGAGCATCGAGTTGAAGCCATCGGCTAAGATACCGCCTTTAATGCGCTTAAAGTAACTCGGCCCAGTGACCGGTTGTTTGGTAATAATGCAGTTGGCCGTAATATCACCGGTCGATTCAATGGCGGTAATGGCGTAGATAATGGCAATGGGGAAAAAGGCGTACCAATCAAAATCAAAACCGTATTTAAAAGGCATTGGCAGGTTGATCAGCGGTTGATTTTTGAGTGCTTCAAAAGAGACGATACCCATCGATAGTGCGACAAGATACCCCACTAACATGCCAATTAATATCGATGATAAGCGCAACATTAAATGTTCTGAGCGGTTCAAAATGATAATGGTGGTCAAGACAACGCCGCCGAGTAACACATTGTGCCACGCGCCAAAGTCTGGGGCGTTAAAACCGCCAGCTAAGTCGGTCATGCCTACCTTGATCAATGAAATGCCGATGGTGGTGACGACAATGCCCGTGACGATCGGCGTAATGACATTTTTCAGTTTGTCGAGAAACTGCGACAAGACCATTTCGATAAAGGCGCCGAAAAAACACACGCCAAAAATCAGCGCTAAAATTTCATCGGGGCCACCCCCTTGTTGTTTGGCGATAAAGCCGGCTCCGAGCACCGCACTTAAAAAGGCGAAACTGGTGCCTTGGACGCAAATCATGCCTGCTCCCATTGGGCCAATACGCCGCGCTTGGATAAACGTGCCAACCCCAGATACGATCAGTGCCATACTGATCAAATAGGGCAAGTGTTCAGCAAGGCCTAATACGCCGCCGATCACTAAGGTAGGAGTAATAATTCCGACAAAACTGGCGAGAACGTGCTGAAGACCCGCGTAGAGCGCTGCACCCGCTTTGGGCTTATCCTCTAGCGCATAAATTAAATCCGATGACATGGTAAACTTCCTTGTATACAAAATTGTCGACATTCTTATCTGTAACTAAAGCAAACCCTATGCCACTTCCTTTATAGCGTTAAGTGCTTCTGTTTCATCGAAATAACCTGACCACTTGGTTAGCTATTGGTGTGTTTTGGTGCAAGTTTGCTTCACAATGGGGAATGGCTTGGCAAATCAGTGGAGAACTCGGCTCGAGGTTGGGCACCAAGGTGTACGCGGCGAATACGCCAGTGCGGTATCTGTGCCTTGAAGGGGATAAAGCAAGGTTTACGAGCGACGATAATATCGCTTATCTAAAACGGCGATACCCCAGGGACATCATCCATGGGGTATCGGTGTATGGTTAAGAAGCGCTATAGGGCGTTATTTCGAATACGGGTGATGCTCTAGCCAATGTTGGGCAATTTGTTCACGAGATGCGACCCAAACATCGGGTTTGCTGTCGATGTAATCCAAAAAGCGTTTTAACGCCATAAAACGCGCCGGTTTGCCTAAAATGCGACAATGCATGCCAATCGACATCATCTTAGGCTTACTTTGCCCTTCTTCATACAAGCAGTCAAAGGCATCTTTTAAATAATCAAAAAACTCATCGCCATGGCTAAACCCATAAGGGGAAGCAAAACGCATATCATTGGTGTCTAACGTATAAGGAATGACAAGGTGAGGACGAGTGTGGCCCGGGTTGTTCACATCATCGACTTGCGTCCAAAAGGGCAGGTCATCGCCATAATAATCGCTGTCGTAGAGTAAGTGATCATGCTCGGCCACCAGTTGACGAGTGTTGGGGGAATCTCTCCCTGTGTACCAGCCAGAGGGCTTTTTACCGGTCAGTTCTTCTATGATAGCGATCGCCTCTTGCATATGCTGGCGCTCTTGCTCGATCGGCATGTGTTGATAATGAATCCACTTTAATCCGTGGCAGACAATATCGTGCTGCTGCTCAACGATCGCTTGAGTCACTTTTGGGTTACGCTGTAACGCAGTGGCAATAGCAAAAACAGTTAACGGATGTTGTCTTTTTTTAAATTCATTCAAAATTCGCCAAACGCCAACGCGAGAGCCGTATTCATAGAGTGATTCCATGCTCATATGGCGTTCAGGGTAAGCTTCGGCTCCGGCAATTTCAGATAAAAACGTTTCTGAGTGAGCATCGCCGTGTAATACACAATTTTCGCCACCTTCTTCATAATTTAGCACAAATTGTACGGCAATTTTGGCGTTATTTGGCCAGCGTACCTTGGGTGGGTTATCGGCGTAGCCCAAGTAATCACGTGGGTTTTTAATGGTCATGTTTTCTTCCTTGAGGGCAAAATTTAAATGCCTTTTTCGTTGTCGCTTTGATGAATGGATTGAATTTTTTATCGATTCCAATGCTGATAACGGCCTTGATATGACTTGGGGTAAGGGCGTTGATATTGACCTGCCTTTGAGGTAGAGAGATTAAGAGTGACAAGAGACTCAACCATTTTGACAGCAGCCGTTACCCCATCGATGATCGGCACGCCCAGCTCACTTTGTAATTTTGCTACCAGAGGTGCCATACCGGCGCAACCCAGGACGATGGCTTCAGCGCGATGGGTGCTAATGGCCTGCTGACATGCTTGCTTAAGGGTCTGATAGGCGCTGTCGGACAGGCATTCTAAGTCCAATACGGGAATGTCGGTGGCGATGATGGTGGCACATTGATGGTCAAAACCGTAATGAGACAGCAAGGCTTCGGTCATCGGTACCGTACGGCTCATGGTGGTGACTACGGCAAAGCGATGGGAAACACAGCTTGCCATTTGAAACGCTGCTCCAGCAATGCCAATCACTGGCGCCGTAGCAATTTCTTTTGCTGCCTCAATGCCAGGATCGCCAAAACAGGCGATAATATGGCCATCGACTTTGTTGAGCTCGCCGTCGGCAATTTCATCTAACACCGCGGCGGTTGCTAACGCTTCATCAAACGCGCACTCGATACTGCTCGGCCCGTGCTTGGGCGTTCGCGGGATAATCTCCGTCCCGGCATTGGCGACACGTTCAGCACTGTCGGCCATACTCAAGGTCATAGACTCAGTGGTATTGGGGTTAATGAGTTGAATTTTCATTATTAATCCTACTTTTGCTCAGCGAACAATCGCATGAAATCGATTTGACTGTCCTGACTTTCCTCTAGGTTGAGCGAGTGTTGAATATGCTCAATGTGGCGTTTCATCCAGGCGACAGCAGCGTCACTGTCTTTGCTATCGAGCAGGTCAAGCAGTTGATCGTGATGCCCACAATCGCAACTGACACTCGCTTGACTGCCATAAACCGCAATGACTAACGAGGAGCGATAACAAAGCTGCTCAATAAATTCGGCCAACACGGTGTTTTTAGCAATAAACGCCAACTCGTAATGAAATTGTGCCGTCAGCTGAATTGAACGGCTTAAAGGACCGTGTTCAACCGCTTGGCTTTCTTGCTGAACTAAAGTGCGAAAGTGTTGGCTGTGACTGGCGTTCCAATGCTCAATCACATCGGGCATCAATTGGGGTTCAATCAATGCGCGACTGGCAAAGACTTCTCTGGCTTCTTGTTTACTTGGCCGGCTGACGTGCGCCCCTTTATTCGGCTCAATGGTGACAAAGCGCTCTAAAGACAAACGGTGCAGTACTTTTCGCACCCCTGTGCGGCTGATGCCAAAGGCTTCGGCCAGTTTATCTTCCGGCAAGCGCTCGCCCGGGGGCAATTGACGTTCAACAATGGCATCTAAAATGCGTTGATATATTTGTTTATCTTTCGACATAAACAAACCCTCGATAATTGTATACAATTTAACAAGCAAACCGTGTGCCATTAATACTAGCGTAAAAAACGAGGCACTGACATACACAATCGACCGTAAAAGGTGACAAAATACACAAGTTCCTATTCTATTGTGTACGATCTACGATAAACCTTGCACAAGTTAAGCGCATTATACGTACCAAAATAGCGCAACAGCCATCCCCAATACGTAACCAATATCCCTAACTCCTTGTTAATTCGGATCTCAAATAATTGGCACACATGTTGTATTTAAAATTGTATACAACATGGAGGGTTAATTATGAAAGCATCATTACCGGTCAGTAAACGCCTATCGAATGAAGATTTACAACCAGAAAAACAACAAAAGTGGGGGTGGTATAGCATCTTCGCTTTTTGGATGTCTGATGTGCACAGTGTGGGTGGCTACGTCTTTGCCGCCAGTTTATTTGCACTGGGCCTCAATGGCATTCAGGTATTCATCAGCTTGCTGGCAGGGATCATGATTGTGATGTGCTTTGCCAATTTAATGGGCGAGCCTGGTCAAAAAGCCGGCGCGCCATTTCCGGTGATCGCACGGATGTCGTTTGGGGTGTTTGGCGCCAATGTACCGGCGGTGATCCGCGGTTTGATCGCGGTGGTGTGGTACGGGATTCAAACCTACTTGGCGTCGAGTTCGTTTATCATTTTGCTGTTGTACTTTTTCCCAGCGATAGAAAGTTTGCAAAACAGCGAGTTTTTGGGCCTTTCTTATTTAGGTTGGGTTGGATTTAGTTCGATGTGGGTGTTACAAGCTATCGTGTTTATGTTTGGCATGGATATGATCCGCAAAGTGATTGACTGGTCTGGGCCGGCGATTTATCTCGCGATGTTTGCTTTGTGCATCTATATGATCCAATTGGCGGGCTGGGAGAATATTCACTTTAATCTCAGCGACACGCAACTGTCTGGCGGTGAGGTGATTGTGCAGATGATCATTGCGACCGCTTTAGTCGCCGGCTATTTTGCTGGGCCAACATTGAATTTTAGTGATTTTTCTCGTTACTGCGTGAGCTATAAGCAACTGAAATTGGGTAACTGGCTCGGTTTACCGCTCAACTTTGTGTTGTTTTCCTTGTTTAGTGTGGTCATTGTCTCGGCATCGATTCCTGTCTTTGGTGAAATGATCACCGATCCAGTTGAAACCGTGAAACGCCTGGATTCTGGCATGATCACTGTGTTGGGGGCACTGACGTTTATTTTTGCCACTGTGGGGATCAACATCGTGGCGAACTTTGTCGCGCCGGCGTTTGATTTTTCCAATGTTTCACCACAAAAGATCAGCTTCAAAACCGGTGGCTTTATTGCCGCAGTCGGCTCGATCCTACTCACGCCGTGGAATCTGTTTAGTAACCCAGAAGTGATCCATTATACCGTTGATGTGTTGGCGGCGATGATTGGGCCTTTGTACGGCATTTTAATCGTCGATTATTATTGGATCAAAAAGCGCCATATCGATGTCGACGCCTTGTACACCGAGTCACCACAAGGGGCGTATTGGTATCACAATGGCGTAAATATGCAGGCGGTTTACGCGTTATTGCTCTCGGGGGGCTTGGCCATTTACGTGACTTTCTTCCTCAGCGGATTTGCCAACTATGCGCTGTTTATCGGCGGTGGGGTTTCGGCATTGGTTTACCCTTGGTTGATGACAAGACAATTTCGCGACGTTCGCAACGGCAAAGTTGAGTCTGTGAGTAACGCTAAGCCTGTCAGACAAGCGGACTCAGTGAGTAAAGCATCGATTTAATCCTAGGTCATTGTTAATCATTATGGTGCAAGGCTTGTTTCAATCGCACCATAATGGTATTTATAATGTTACAAACGTTTCAATAAAACAGAGATCAATTCTTAAATTACTGATTTAAAATGGAAGATTTTAAAAATGTGATCTGGCACGTTCGTTGCTATTGTTACAGTGGATGTATCAATCGTTTCAATTTAGGGAGAAAACCAATGAACGTATGGAAAAAAGTGGCGCTTGTCGCAATCACAACTTGGGGTATGTTAACCGCAGGGCAAGCGTCAGCCGATCAGTTAGACAACATTGAAAGCAAAGGGGTTATCAAGGTCGCCGTACCACAAGATTTCCCTCCTTTTGGCTCTATCGGTACCGATTTAAAGCCACAGGGATACGATATTGATATGGCGGCTTACTTAGCCAAAGAGCTCGGTGTCAAACTCGAGCTAATTCCGGTGACCAGTGCTAACCGCATTCCTTATCTACAAACCGGTAAAGTGGATTTGGTGATTTCGAGCATGGGTAAAAACCCAGAGCGTGAAAAAGCAATTGATTTTAGTGATGCTTATGCGCCATTTTTCCTCGGTGTGTTTGGCAAAAAAGGCTTAGCGGTCAGCTCACCTGCCGATCTTGATGGACAAACCGTAGGGGTTACTCGAGGTTCAGTTGAAGATCTTGAGCTGAGCAAATTGGTGTCCGATAAAGTGACGATTAAGCGTTTTGAAGACAACAATGCGACCTTGTCTTCGTTTTTATCTGGCCAAGTGGATCTCATTGCAACCGGTAACCTGGTGGTGACAGAGATTGCTAATCGCTACCCAGACAAAGCGCCAGAAGCGAAATTCATGTTGAAAAACTCTCCGTGTTACGTCGGTGTGGCCAAAGGGCAAACGGCGCTAGTAGAGAAAGTCAACCAATTGATCCTCAAAGCTAAAAAGGACAATGTGTTAGAGGGCTTTTCACAAAAATGGCTCAAAGCGCCGTTTCCAGCTGAGCTAGGCGCTTAAGGGTTCTGTGATGAGTTATCAGCTTGATTTTGCTGGTCTGATGCCTTACCTGTCACATTTTGTGGCAGGTTTGCAAACCACGGTTGAATTGACCGTGATTGCCACCGTGCTGGGGTTGCTGCTAGGCACCTTGTGTGCGGCTGGTCGCATTAGCCATTTAAGAGGTTGGCGTTGGTTGTGTGCGTGTTATGTTGAAGTGATCCGCAATACCCCTTTTATTGTACAGCTGTTTTTCATCTTCTTTGGATTACCAGCACTGGGCGTCAAATTGTCCGCTTGGCAGGCCGGGGCCATTGCCATGGTGATTAATCTTGGTGCGTACAGTACAGAGATCATTCGCGCGGGTATAGATGCGACCCCGAAAGGGCAATGGGAAGCGGGAAAAACGTTGGGGCTGACTTATGTACAAATTTTTACGCGTATTGTATTGCCACCGGCGTTTCAACGCGTTTACCCCGCCTTGGTGAGTCAATGTATTATCGTGATGCTCGGCTCTGCTGTGGTCTCGCAGATTTCGGTTGAAGACTTGACGTTTGCCGCCAACTTTGTTCAATCTCGCAGCTTTTTGAGTTTTGAATCTTACATTCTGACCGCCGCGATTTACTTGTGTTTGGCGATTTTGATGCGGCAAGTGTTTGCATTCAGTGCCAAACGCTTATTTAAAAACCCTTCGTTATAGGAAGTCTTAATTATGATGCAATTTAGCGATTGGGATATTTTAAAAGGGTTATTGTTGGCCGCGCGCTGGACGATTCTACTGTCTTTGATCGCCTTTGTCGGCGGCGGTTTGCTCGGTGTCGTTTTAACCTTATTACGCAATACGAAATACAAAATATTTACCCCAATTATCAAACTTTACGTTGAAATTTTTCAAGGTACACCCTTGTTAATGCAACTGTTTTTGGCTTTTTTTGGTTTGTCTTTAATCGGGCTCGACGTCAGTGCATGGACGGCGGCCATCTTGGCTTTAACCTTGTTTAGCAGCGCGTTTTTTCACGATATTTGGCGAGGCTGTATCGAGGCTTTGCCTAAAGGGCAGTGGGAAGCGTGTCGTACCTTAGGTTTAACCTACGGCCAGACAATGCGCTACATCATTTTTCCACAGGCGATGAAAATTGCCATTGCACCGACCGTCGGTTTTTCTGTGCAAATCGTCAAGGGCACAGCGTTGGCGTCGATCATCGGTTTTGTTGAGTTAACTAAAGCCGGCACCATGCTCAACAATGCGACGTTTCAACCTTTTAAAGTATTTGCCTTAGTGGCGTTACTGTACTTTGTAATCTGCTTTCCACTTTCTGTATTAGCTCGTCATTTGGAGATGAAAAACAATGTCACTCGTTAGTATTGAACAAGTCCATAAATACTATGGCGACAACCATGTTCTCAAAGGCGTTGACCTTAAAATCGAAGCGGGTGAGGTGGTGTCTATTATCGGCCGCAGTGGCTCGGGAAAAAGTACTTTATTGCGCTGTTTAAACGGGTTAGAAGCGTATCAAAAAGGGGCAATTATTCTCGATAACCAAGCGGTCGAAGACGACGACTATAAACTGAGAATTCTCAGCCGCAGTGTCGGTATGGTGTTTCAAAGTTTTAACTTGTTTCCTCACATGACGGTCGGTGAAAACGTCATGCTCGCGCCAAAGTTAGTGTTAAAGCGCTCAGCACAAGAATGTGAAGCACAGGCAAAAGAATTGCTCGACAAGGTGGGGTTGGCGGACAAGTTCGACGCTTACCCGAGTAACCTCTCTGGCGGTCAGCAGCAGCGTGTGGCGATTGCCCGCTCGTTAGCAATGAACCCTAAAGTCTTGCTATGTGATGAAATTACCTCAGCACTTGACCCTGAATTGGTCGGAGAGGTGTTAAAAGTCCTCGAGCAACTTAAAAAAGAAGGTATGACCTTGATCTTAGTGACTCACGAGATGAATTTTGCCCGTGATGTAGGCGATAAAGTTGTGTTCATGAACCAAGGTAAGGTGTGGGAAAGTGGCGATAGTCAACAAGTCTTCGCTCAACCGAAAACCCCAGAGCTGCAAAGCTTCTTATCAGCGGTTATTTAAAGTAAGGGGATAGGATGGTGTTATCCGATTCACTCAGTCAACGCATTACGCGATCGTACGACAAACTGACAGAAAGTGAGCGCAAAATTGCCGATTACTTACAGTTTCACCCAGAAAAGGTGTTGATCTTGTCTACCGCTGAAATTGCGGATGCGTGTCAGGTTTCCAAAACCAGCATCAGCCGTTTTATTCGCAAGTTGGGCTATCAAGATCATTTGGCGCTGCGTAATGAGTTACTGCACGAACGTGAATCGGGTACGCCAGTCCTGACGCAAACCATCGAAGCGGGCTATTTGCAAGATGAGTTGGCTTCTTTAGAGCGTTTGTCGAACCCGATCAATAGTGAAGCTTTCGCTGAGGCGGTGACTTTGATCGCCAATGCCAAGCGAGTCAAGGTGATCGGCTTTCGCAACAATTACGTTTTGGCGCTCCATTGTCGTCAGCAATTGTTGCAGTGTCGAGCCTCGGTGGCATTGTTGCCCACGCCAGGACAAACACTTGGCGAGGAAATTGCCGATATCGAGCCAGATGATGTGGTGATTGTGTTTGGTTTTCGGCGCAGAACGGCACAATTTTCCCATTTAATGCGCGTGTTATCCGATGCTCAGTGTATTTTGATCACCGATCAGTCAGGGCAAAAATACGGTTTAGAAGCCACTCATTGCTTAGTGTGTGAGCTCAATAGTCAAGGGCCGTTAGACAGCTATGCTGCGCCAATGAGCTTAGTGGCGCATCTGGTTAATCAGGTCTATCAAGCCAATCAGGGGGCCGCGGCGAAGGTCACCGCTTCGATTCGGGAAAGTTATCAAATGATCAATGAGTTAGAATCTTAACTTTGCGCCACAAAATCACACCGATAAACAGATTCGGCCATAAAATCGCGATATGATGGACAATCAAAGTCGTACGAAAAATCAAAATTTTACGATCCACAAAGCAGTATGAAGTACAAAATAATCTAGACAACGAGAAGTGACAATCAATGACAATAATCAATAAGCTCAAAAAAGAATGGTTCCTAGTCGGGATGGTGGTGGCGATTGCCTTGGCGACCTTCAGCGACTCGATAGGAAAAAGTGGTGGTGTGCTGCATCTTGACCAAGTGACCGGTCTGGGGGTGGCTTTAGTGTTTTTCCTGCACGGTTTAGGCTTATCGCCCAGCGCGATTAAAGCGGGGATGAGCAACTGGCGCTTACACGTCTTTATCCAAGTCGCTACTTACGGTTTGTATCCTTTACTGTGGCTGCTGTTTGGCGATGCGATGTTAGCCACGATGCCAGCGGCGTTGGCGTTTGGTTTTTGTTACTTATTTGCTCTGCCGAGCACCATTTCTTCTTCGGTTGCCATGACCAGTGTCGGCAAAGGCAACGTGCCTGGTGCAATTTTTAATGCGTCGCTTTCCAGTGTCTTAGGCGTGTTCATCACCCCATTATTGATTCAACTTTTCATGGGTGTCGAAGGCGTTGAAATGAATTTGATGGCCTCTATCGTCAGTATCGCTAAGTTGCTGTTGATCCCTATGGTGGTGGGGCAATTGCTGCGTCCGCTGCTCAATGATTTTGTCACTCGCCACAAAGCCGTGGTCAATAAAGTCGATAAAGTTGTGATTTTAATGATTGTTTACAACGCCTTTTGTGATTCGGTTGCCAATGGCATTTGGAGTGAATTCTCTGTGGGTATGTTGGTGTTGGCTGCAGCCATTGCGACTGTAACCTTGTTGATTATGGTGCACTTTATTCAGTGGTTGGCACGCCGAACCGGCTTTGAACGCGAGAATGAGGTTGCGGCTGTCTTCTGTGGCACCAAAAAAACCTTGGCCGCCGGTGTGCCCATGGCCAGCGCGATTTTTGGCAGTGATCCTAATCTAGGCATGATTTTATTACCCATTATGCTCTATCACCCGATTCAAATTTTCTACTGTGCCATTTTGGCCAATCGTTATGCCTCAAAGCAGGGTGAAGCAGAGAAAACAACGGCCTGATCAAGCGGGCAAGGAGTTCAAGGATGAAATCGATGATGACAAAGCAAGACTGCAGCGTCTATTGTGCTCAAGGGCCGCAG
>JBFGYW010000095.1:0-11873 GCA_041587235.1 Vibrio sp. | reverse complement strand
GCCGCCGAGTTGTCGTCTTTATCTCAGCGTTTAGAAAGTGAAATTAGGCGTTTTAAAATTTAAAGCGCGCAGATACGTAAATTAATGCTTTATTTTTAAATTCAATTAAACGCAAAACCGAGCCACTGAGCTCGGTTTTTTTGGTGATACACTATCAATTATGGCCTTAACGAGCGGTTCGATTTTTAACCGGTTAGGCATTTCATGACAGGGCGATCAGCGCCACAACTCGCCAACCGCTTTATTGGGTTTGTGATAATGGGCAATTTGCGCTTGCAACAATTCGGCCGTAGCAATCGAATCGGTCAAAGCGTGATGCGGCGAGTAATAGGGCAAGCCATAGCGTTGGCGACTTTGTCCTAGGCGTACCGAAGCCGGTTTTTTGCCTTTGAGTTGATTCCATATTCCCCCCGTCAGCTTTTCTTGAATGCGCTGCTCAATATCTAAGGTATCAAGCACTGGAAATTCGATCCCCTCACCAATGCGACTTTTCACCGCGTTGTTCAAAAACTCCCGCTCAATGCGACGATAATGAACGACGGCAATTTTACCGGCTAAGGCTTGGAGCAGCTCAGGCAAAACCTCAATTAAATCCGGCGCATCTTGAATATCATTATGGGTGATACCGTGAATAACAATCGATTTTTCATCGAGGTTACGGCTTGGTCGCAAGGTCCAATGACGAGCTTGATTGAGATAAATACGATTGAGATCAAACGGAACAAGCCCAATGGTAATGATGTCGTCTTTGCGCGGATCAAGGCCCGTGGTTTCAAAGTCCAGTGCGACAAACGGCACTTCGGCCAAAGGTGTTGTCGCATTGGGCAGCGGCGTTTGATAAAACTCACGCAGCAGTGAGGATTGCGTTCGCGCAAGCTTTTGTTCGAATTTTAACGGCCATTGCACCATGGGCGGTTTGAAGATAGAACGGATCATTGGACCACCTATTTAAGGCTGTTGTGGGCTTGATAGCGAAATTTGAGAAAGTTCTGCGCTTTACTGAGAATTTGAAACGCGTCTTTTAAATTGCGGCGCTCAAAATCGGTCAAGTTTTCAGGCTCAATGTTATTGTCAGGTTCAATTTCATTGTCGACATCATACGCTTGATGGCGAATACGCACCATGGAAATGAACTCCATCGCATCTTTGAGATCTTGAGCGCGGCCTTTGGGTAAAATACCGGCGTCAATGATGTCATCAAGGCGCTCAAAAGAGTTGCGTGCGCGCGAGCCAACCGCAAGGGCATGAACGCGAATCAGGTCAGCTAACGGAGCGGTACCGCGGCGTTTGAGGTTGATCGAGTTGTTGTGTCGGCCGTCTTTTTCCATCACAAAGTCTTTAAAAAAGCCCAACGGAGGGGTGCGGTTTAGGGAGTTACGTGCCAGACAAGCCAAAAAGCGATTGTTGCGGCGAGCGCGACGAACGATAAACCCATTGAGTTGCTCAGCCCATTTTAAGCGGCCATATACTCCGTCGAGATCAAAGAAAATCGACGCATTGAGTAATGATTTCGGCTTGGGATTATCTATCCAATCGGCAAAGCATGCTTCCCATTCGCGGCGGGTTAAACGCCACATCGGGTTGGTCGACATGATGCCGCCACTGCAATATTTATAACCACAGGCATTGAGACCATCACAGACAAATTTCGCCAATTGCTCAAAGTATTGCGCGTGTTTTTCCGGGTTGTAGCTGTCGTCTAGAATTAACGCATTGTCTTGATCGGTGACCAGTAATTGCTCGTCGCGGCCCATCGAACCAAGGGCGAGAAAACAATAGGGGATAGGTGGTGGCCCGAGTGCTTCTTCGGCCAATTCAATTAAGCGCTGTTTAAAGCTGCGGCCAATCACCGACATCGCCGTACCGACCATATGGGCGTTGGCGTCTTCGTTGACCATACGCACAAAGGAATCTTTCACTTGCTCAGCGACCACCGCGAGATCGTCAATGCTGATTTGCTGAAAAATATTGCTGACGATCAGTAAGGAGTTTTGTGACTCATAGCGAACAATGTCCGTTTCTTCAATGATGCCGATGGGCTGGCCGTCTTTAAATACCGGTAAATGATGGGCGTGATAGCGCAACATCGTCAGCATAGCTTCATAGACATAAGCGTCTTCGTCGAGCTTGATCACTTCGGTGGTCATCACTTCACTGACTGGTTCAAGAGGTGACAGTGCCTGGGCGAGAACGCGAGTACACAAGTCGCGATCGGTCAAAATTCCCACCACTTGCGAGCCTTGGTTGGCTTCGTCGTCGGGGTCGAGATCTGGGTCGACGATCAATAGGGCAGAGATGTTCTCTTCGGCCATTTTTTGTGCCGCACTTTGAATCGTTTCACTTTTGTCGAGTAGTGGCGCTTCGCGGTTTAATAAGGTGGTGACTTTGGAGGTGGTGAGATCGTTGGCATCTTTGTTTTCATTCACGGCTTGGCGAAGACGTGCATTGTCTTCGACCTCGACAAAATCAGCAAAAGAGTCATATTCGTCATACAGCATTTGAAATACCGACTCGGGGATGCAGTACAACAAGGTGTCTTCAATGGCTTTGACGGGAAACAACACTCGGTTGTTGGTCAGTAGGCCCATTTGGCCAAATAAAGCCCCCTCATCCAAGCGGTTATACAGTTCGCCTTTACGACGGTACAATTCGACCACACCACTGCGCACCATGTACAAATCGTGCAGGTGATCGCCATAGTGAATGATCGGCGTGTCTTGTCGATAATAGGATATTTCGATGTGCTTCGCGACGTGATGAATGATGTCTTCGGGCAGTTCTTGAAACGGAGGGTGTTGAGAGAGAAAGTTATAAATCTCGAGCAGTTCGGCATCCATACAACGCGCCTATAACGAATGAATAATAGCGCATAATAACTCAGAGCGGTAAGAATACCAATGCGGTTAATGACTTGTTGATGAAAAGACCAGCAGTGAATTAACTCACTGCTGGTACTGGCTTTATGTGATGTTGCGGTAAAGCAAAATTAAGCCTCTGAGTTAGAGAACCGCCGCAATTCCCTGGCACAGTGGCAGCATGTTTGATTTGGTCATGCCAGCGACACTGATACGGCCAGAGCCAACGATGTAAATAGCAAACTCTGTTTTAAGGCGCTCAACTTGTTCTTTGGACAAACCAGAGAACGAGAACATGCCATTTTGACGGGCGATAAAGCTAAAGTCTTGATCAACGCCCTGCGCTTTAAGGGTTTTAACAAACAAATCGCGCATCTCTTGAATGCGATCGCGCATCTCAGCCACTTCATTTTCCCACTCTGCACGCAATGCGTCGTCTTTTAAAATGTGAGTGACTACCGCACTGCCGTGAGCGGGTGGGTTGGAGTAGATAGAGCGAATGATGGCTTTGATTTGCGAAAACGCTGTGGTGGCGATGTCAGTGTTTTGTGCCACTAGGGTAAAGGCACCGACGCGCTCGTTGTACAAGCCAAAGTTTTTCGAAAACGAGCTGGCGACTAAAATTTCACTATGGTATTGAGTGAAAATACGCAAACCTTGTGCGTCTTCCTCAACGCCCTTGGCAAAGCCTTGGTAGGCAAAGTCAAACAAAGGCAGTAACGATTTTTCTGCGGTCAGTTTCGCCAGTTGTTCCCACTCAGCGGCGGTTGGGTCGATACCGGTTGGGTTGTGGCAGCAGCCGTGGAACAAGACCACATCGCCGGCTTTGGCTTCGGCAAGGCTGTCGAGCAGCGCTGCGAAATCTTTGTCTTTGGTTTGTGCGTTGTAGTAAGTGTATTGCGCGGTTTTAATGCCTGCAGCGGTAAATACACCGTTGTGGTTCGCCCAAGTAGGGTTGCTAAGCCAGATGGTGGCATCGGCGTTGAGTTGGCGTTTGATGAACTCACCGGCAATGCGCAATGCGCCAGTACCACCAGGAGCTTGGGCGGTTTTTGCTCGCTGATTGGCGATGATTTCAGAGTCTTTACCGAATAACAATTGCTGAACCACAAGTGCGTACTCGCTGGTGCCTTCAATGGTCAAGTAAGATTTGGTTTTTTCATTTTCAACCAGAGAGGCTTCGGCTTTTTTGACGGTGTTGAGGACAGGGGTTTCACCTTGTTCATTCTTATAAATGCCCACGCCAAGGTTAATTTTATCCGTGCGAGTGTCTTTTTTAAACTCTTCGGTCAAACCTAGAATAGGATCCGCGGGCGCGGCAACAACGTTTTCAAACATAGTGAACAATCATCCGTGTTTTGGGTTAAGGGAGGGTATAAGGCTATTTATACCCTGATGTAGGCCTGCTGACAACTGCTGAAGTGGCTTGGGATAAAGCGCGTTTGAGGTGGTCAGCACAGTCATAAAAAAAAGCCTTATCACGAGATAAGGCTTTTAAAGTAAATCGGTGGTTTAGAAGTTAGCGCTGCGCGGTGTGCGTGGGAATGGGATCACATCGCGCACGTTGCCCATACCAGTTACGTAAGACACCAAGCGCTCGAAGCCAAGGCCAAAGCCTGCGTGTGGCACAGTGCCGTAACGGCGTAAATCGCGATACCAGTTCATGTGCTCAGGATCGATATTCATTTCACGCATGCGAGCGTCGAGTACGTCAAGGCGCTCTTCGCGTTGAGAGCCGCCAATGATCTCACCAATGCCTGGGGCCAATACGTCCATCGCCGCCACGGTTTTGCCATCGTCGTTAAGGCGCATGTAAAACGCTTTGATGTCTTTCGGGTAGTTTTTCACGATCACTGGCGCTTTAAAGTGCTCTTCAGCGAGGTAGCGCTCGTGCTCAGAGGCGAGGTCGATGCCCCACTCAACGTCAAACTCAAAGGTTTTGCCCGATTTTTGTAAGATGTCAATCGCGTCGGTGTAATCGACTTGAGCAAAATCCGATTCAACAAATTTTTCAAGACGGCTAACCGCTTCTTTGTCGATGCGTTGCGCGAAGAATTCGAGGTCGTCTCGGCGCTCTTCAAGGACAGCTTTAAAGACGTACTTGAGCATGTCTTCAGAAAGTTTAGCCACATCGTCAAGGTCGGCAAAGGCCACTTCAGGCTCGACCATCCAAAACTCGGCGAGGTGGCGACTGGTGTTAGAATTTTCTGCGCGGAAGGTTGGACCGAAGGTGTAGACTTTGCTCAAGGCACAGGCGTAAGTTTCTGCGTTGAGCTGACCCGATACAGTGAGGAACGTCTCTTTACCAAAAAAGTCTTGGTTAAAATCAACATCGCCTTGTTCTGTTCTTGGCAGGTTGGCCAGATCGAGAGTTGAAACGCGAAACATTTCACCGGCGCCTTCAGCGTCAGAAGCGGTGATCAATGGCGCAGACAGCCAGTAGTAGCCTTGCTCGTGGTAAAAGCGGTGAATGGCTTGTGATAAACAATGACGAACGCGGGCCACGGCACCAATCACATTGGTTCTTGGACGCAAGTGCGCCACTTCGCGCAAGTACTCAATGGAATGACGGGTTTTGGCCATTGGGTAGGTATCGGCATCGTCGACCCAACCGACAACCTTGACTTGCGTTGCCGCCAGTTCAAAGTCTTGCCCTTTGGCCGGTGACGCCACAACGGTACCAGTCACTTCAACAGAGCAGCCGGTGGTGAGCTTTAAGACTTCGTCTTGGTAATTATTCAGTTCATTGGGGACAACCGCCTGGATAGGATTGAAACATGAGCCGTCATAAACAGCAAGAAACGAGATCCCAGCTTTAGAATCGCGACGCGTGCGGATCCAGCCTTTGACAGTGACTTCACTGTCGACTGAGATTTTTCCGCCTAACACGTCTTTTACAGGCACGTAAGTCATTTTTAATTGTCTCTCCGTAAGAACTTTGCAAACATTGGTTTGGAATCTTATCGGTCACATGGCCAATGTTCATTAATCGAAGTGACAATATTACCTAGCTATTTTCTCGCTTCAACCTTTTATCGCCAGATTGCGGTTACAAATTGCCCATTTGACCTTAACCAGTCCCTTAGAGTCGTAATTTATTCGCTAATGGCGGTTAAGTGGCGCTTAATTGGCAAGAGATTTAGCGCAAATGTTGTTGCAACTGCTGTAAAATTTGCGCGGTGACGCCCCAGATGAGGTGAGAAGATTGAAATGTCGCTGTGATTTGGCGTGAGTAATGGCGAGTTTTAATCGGGTATTGAAAATAATTTGTTGGTTCGAGTAGCACACTTAATGGCACTTCAAAAAGCTCGGCAACTTCATTTTGATTAATCATGGGGGTGTAATGGCAAGACACCCAAGCCAAGTAAGGGGTTACATGAAAGCGGCTGATGGTTTCGAGCGAGGGTAGCGCACCAATTAATTCCACTTGCTCGGCGAGAATGCCGATCTCTTCGTGCGTTTCTCGCAACGCGGTGTGGTAGAGGTTTGGGTCTTGTGGGTCTTGTTTACCACCGGGAAAACTGACTTGATTGGGGTGATGGCGTAAATGCGCTGCTCGTTTGGTCAATAAGACGTGAATGCCATTGGGGCGAGAGACCAAACCAATCAACACGGCAGCCGGGCGAATACAATCCCGCGACGCCATAGTGGGCGGGGAGTCGAGCGGCTTCATTTGATACTGACACAGTAAGCGTTGTTTACTCCATTGCCTCATCACCATTTCCTTTTATCCAATGTGGTTGCCTCGTCTTCCTTATTCGCCGTCGCTTTATGTTTGACGTGAGCAAGCCGTTTGACGTCAGTAAGGCGTTATTAAGACTAATAGGCCCAATTGAAAGGGTTAGTTAGGCAACAAAGTTCAATTGGGCTAAAAGCGAATAATGAGCTCGCACTGGCTTACTCGTTACGGCTCAATATTGGGAGAATTTTGCCGAGCTTGTCAAATGTTTCTTGATACTCTAGCTCACTTTGGCTATCGGCGACAATGCCCCCACCGGCCCAAGCAAACAAGTGCTGTTGCTGGCTAATTAAGGTGCGAATGGCAATGTTAGTATCGAGCTGACCATCGCGACTGAGATAACCAATGGCGCCGCAATAGACGCTGCGTCGATGTGGCTCGAGCTCTTCAATGATCGCCATGGCACGCACTTTGGGCGCACCTGTAATTGAGCCGCCAGGAAAACATGCGCGCAATAAGTCAGTGGCACTTTGTTGCGGATCGAGCTGTGCGGTAATGGTACTGACCATATGGTGCACGGCGGGAAAACTCTCTATCGCGAACAGGTGTGGTACACGCACACTGCCAGGACTGGCGACTCGGCCAATGTCGTTTCTGAGCAAGTCGACGATCATCAAGTTTTCTGATTGATCTTTAGGTGCTTGCATAAGTTCATTTTTAAGTACTTGATCTTGTGTTGGATCTTGGCTTCGCGAGCGCGTACCTTTGATAGGTTTTGTCTCAATACGGCGCTCGCGCAATTGCACAAAACGCTCGGGAGAAACACTGAGCACAGCGTGAGACGCTAAGCGAATGAAGGCAGAAAACGGCGCTTGGTTGGTTTGTTCCAACCGCTGGTAGGCTTGCCATTCACTGCCTTGATATTGGGCGCAAAAACGCTGGGCAAAATTGATTTGATAGCAATCGCCTTCGGTTAGGTAATCTTGAATACGCGCCAGTTTTTGATGGTATTCTTGTTCGCTGGTGTTTGATTGCCACTCGCTTTGCAATTGAAAGTCTTGGCAAGGGCTTGGCTCGGGGCAGTGGAGTAACCATTGGCGAGCTGGGCGACAATCGGTGCCGACCCAGTAGGCTTTTTGTTGTTGATGATCGACAATCAGCGCCCAGGAATAAAGGCCAATCGCCATCTCTGGGGCATCGATATCTTGTGTTGCCATTTGCGGAATCGATTCGACGCGACGACCGAGATCGTAAGAAAAATACCCCAGGGCGCCGCCGATAAAGGGCACATCAAGCTCGCAGTTCATCGGTGGTAAATGCTCAGCCAAAGCGTGTTCAAGCAAGCGAAACGGATCATCGCTCGACAACAAAGTCCCTTGTGCTGTGGTGATTTTGGTTTGTTGATCTTGCGTTTCAAGGGTGACTTTAGGCCGGGCAACCAAAATGTCAAAGCGGCTGTTCGGGTGATCGCTGGCCGCAGAGCGCAATAACATCGCCCAAGGTTGAGACTCAATTTTGGCAAATAATTGACTCGCGAGTTGGGGGCTGTAGGTATGCTCTAAGTAATCAATCTGGGTTCGGTTATGCATAATATTTGTTTTATTTGTTATAAAAGAGTGACATGAGTGCATAGCATGTCGGGTCAAGCAAGAGTATCATAAAGCGGTAAACCTTCGCAGCAGCTAAACATAATCAAATACAACAGCCCTTAGCTGTAACTTTGTCAGTACAGAACGAATGAGGCGAGCAATGACAGTTATTCGCAAGCAAGATGTTATAGCCAGTGTCGCAGATGCACTACAATACATCTCTTACTACCATCCCCTTGATTTTATCCAAGCCCTGGAAAAAGCGTACCACAAAGAAGAAAGTCAAGCGGCCAAAGACGCCATGGCACAAATCCTAATTAATTCCCGTATGTCAGCACAAGGACGACGACCGATTTGCCAAGATACCGGTATCGTGACGTGTTTTGTCAATATTGGTATGCAAGTGCAGTGGGATAGCACCGACATGACGGTACAACAAATGGTCGATGAAGGGGTAAGACAAGCTTACACTAACCCAGATAACCCGTTGCGAGCTTCAATCTTAATGGATCCTGCCGGCAAGCGCATCAATACTAAAGACAACACGCCCGCGGTTGTGCATATCAATATGGTGCCTGGCGACAAAGTCGACATTCAGATTGCAGCCAAAGGCGGCGGCTCTGAAAACAAAACTAAGATGGCGATGCTCAACCCGTCAGATGATATTGCCGCTTGGGTTGAAAAGACCTTGCCGACCATGGGCGCGGGTTGGTGTCCCCCTGGTATGTTGGGGATCGGCATTGGCGGTACTGCGGAAAAAGCCGCGGTATTGGCCAAGGAGTCTTTGATGGAGCACATCGATATTCAAGAGCTCATTGACCGAGGCCCACAAAATGCCGAAGAAGCCTTGCGTTTGGATATTTTTGATCGCGTCAATAAGCTCGGGATTGGCGCCCAAGGCCTTGGAGGGCTCACCACGGTCGTCGATGTGAAAATTAAATCCGCGCCAACGCATGCCGCGTCAAAACCCGTGTGTTTGATCCCCAATTGCGCGGCCACTCGTCACGTGCACTTTACCTTAGATGGCAGCGGTCCGGCGCAACTAGAACCGCCAAAACTCGAAGATTGGCCAGACATCACCTGGCAAGCGGGCGAAAATACCCGTCGCGTCAATCTTGAGACCGTGACTCAAGCGGAGATAGAAAGCTGGAAAACCGGCGAAACCGTATTGCTATCCGGTAAAATTCTCACCGGTCGAGATGCGGCACACAAGAAAATTCAAGCGCTACTCGAAAGCGGTGAGGGCTTGCCCAAAGAAGTCGATTTTAAAGGCAAGTTTATTTACTACGTCGGGCCAGTTGATGCGGTTGGCGATGAAGTGGTTGGTCCGGCAGGTCCCACCACCTCCACGCGAATGGATAAGTTTACCGACATGATGCTAGAGCAAACGGGCATTGCCGGTATGATAGGCAAAGCCGAGCGTGGTCACGAGACTGTTGATGCGATCAAAAAGCACAAATCGGTTTATTTAATGGCCGTGGGCGGTGCGGCGTATTTGGTGTCTAAAGCGATCAAAAAAGCGAAAGTCATCGCCTTTGAAGAATTGGGCATGGAAGCGATTTACGAATTTGAAGTCGAAGACATGCCTGTGACGGTGGCAGTCGACTCAAATGGCGTTAATGCTCACCAAATCGGGCCAGATACTTGGAAGGTCAAAATTGCTGAAGCGCAAAATCACTAGTTGTACGGCGTAAAGCAAAGGGCTGGCGTGATAAGCCGAGATTTAGCGCGGCTTTCACGTTGCGCCGTTTTTGTGCGAATCGCCCTCGATGAGTCAGCCCCACTGAATTCGGTGGGGCTTTTACTCATCCGGTATTGATCAAAACGATAAGGAATGTACATGGCAAAATTCATCAAAGCGCTACAGTTGATCCTACTTTGTGTGATCGGTTGTTTTTTTATTTACGATTTTTTCTTGCGCGGTATCACCATGTTTCACGATAAATACGTGATCATCAGTGCAGTATTGACGTTATTACTCGAGCTGTCACTGTGGGTGATTTACAAGCTGACCATTGACGATTAGGCGCTCTTTCGTTTAGATAGAAGGTGAGTTCGAATATGAATTGGCTTGGTTGAGTTAATTAGTCAGGGAGGCTCAGTGCGCCATCGGTGAAAGCCTTGTATGGGGCAGGGCGAGGTTTTTTACGACAATGAGGTGGTATGGTCACGTTATCGAGTGAAGTACACGATTTTTTACAACGCGGTCTTAACAATCAAATTAAAATCGCCGTTACCGGTCTGTCGCGTGCAGGTAAAACGGCGTTCATCACGTCTTTTGTCAATCAGTTGATTCACGCCGGTCCGGCCAGTTTGCCACTGTTTGAGGCCGTGCGCCAAGGTCGTGTAGTGGCGACGAAACGCTTACCACAAACCAATTTAATGGTCCCGCGCTTTGGTTATGACACCGCGCTAAGTCAATTGCACGCCAGTCCACCTCAATGGCCGTTACCCACCAAAGATGTGAGTGAAATTCGCCTTGCGCTCAAATACCGAGTGGCCAGTCGTACGCGCAGGTTGCTCAATGAGACGGCGACCTTGTATATCGATTTAATTGATTACCCTGGCGAGTGGTTACTTGACTTACCGCTGCTTGAGATGACTTATCAGCAGTGGTGCGAATCGTATTGGCAAAATCACGCGGTGGACAAACAAGTCCTGGCTAAGGCCTGGCATCAGGCATTAGAGCAGTTCGAGCCCCATGCCAGTGCCAATGAAGATCAATTGGAAGCCATTGCCCGTACCTATACTCAGTATTTGCACCAGTTAAAAGCACAAGGGTTTTCTTGGGTCCAGCCTGGCCGCTTTGTTTTGCCCGGTGATTTGGCTGGCGCGCCGGTCTTGCAGTTTTTTCCCGTTGCCCTGAGCACTTTTGAAAGCACTTCGAGTAAAGACAGCCAATTGGCTTTGCTCAACGCGCGATTTGAGCAGTACAAGCAACAAGTGGTTAAGCGGTTTTATCGCGATTACTTTGCAAAATTTGATCGGCAAATTGTCTTAGTCGATGTGCTCAGTCCTTTAAATCGCGGCTACGATGCCTTTTGGGATATGCGTTTGGCACTCGAAGCGATCTTGAAAAATTTCCATTATGGCAAAAGCGGTGTGTTACAACGCTTGTTTGGCGCCAAAATAGACAAGTTGTTATTTGCCGCCAGCAAATCTTGTCATATCACTCCAGAGCAGCACCCAGCGCTGTTGTCGTTGCTGCAACAAATGATCCACCCTGCCTGGCAGCAGACCGCCTTTCACCCAGTCGACATGGAGTGCATGATCATGTCATCGATCAAATCGACTCAATACGGTCACGTTCAACAAGGCGGGCAAAAAGTCTCTGCATTGCAAGGTTTGGACTTACAAGCTCAGCCACAAACCTTGTTTCCTGGCCAAGTGCCGAATCGACTCCCGGAAAGGGCGTTTTGGCAACAACACACTTTCCAGTTCGAACCTTTTTTACCTTTGCCAAGTGAGCCTGACCAAGCGTTGGCGCACCTCAATATGGATCAGGTATTGCACTTTTTACTGGGAGATAAATTAAAATGAATTCCAAAACCGAAAAACAGCCCTTTGACCAAGGCGATTTTGTGTCGGCAGACGACGACAAAGTGCAAACGCCGCTGCAAGGCAAGCAAGTGTTCGACGAGCAAAGTCTGACCGTTGAAGAATTAGATAATGAATTGGCCAGCGATGACGACCTTGAGCACGGTTTAGAAAAGACGCCACGCTGGCTTTTTGGCAGTTTAGTTTTACTGG
>JBFGYW010000094.1:0-11974 GCA_041587235.1 Vibrio sp. | reverse complement strand
CAATGAGGTTTTGCCAATCTTCATAAGTATCAGAGGTTAAAGGCAATGCGGGTTGCCACTCGACCTGATTACACATTGTGATTCTCAACTATTTATGCAATATAGTTTTAGTATAGTGAGTTTACCTATTGTTGAAATAGATATTTCTCACTTTTTAACCAAGGATTTTTATTGTCTCATAATTGAGCTTAGCGTTGAGACTGATCCGATATAGGGAGAATGTCGTACAGACAGTCATTGCACGTTTTCAATGCACTTTTACTTTTTCACTCTGACTTTGATGAGCCGTGATGCCTGATGTGTTAGCTGCTTTCTTAAACCTATGAATCGCTTACAGATCGAGAATAAAAGGTTTTTTCGAGGTTATCCACAAAATCGGTGGATAAGTTTTGGGATAACTTTTCAGGCGCTGAATTGATTCGTTGGCTGGTTCGGCGCGAGGCTAATCAATATCGATAGTCTGATGGAATCGACCGGTCTATAGCGTGTGTATAGGCTATGCTGTCAAGGTAAAAGTGCTGTAAAAGTGAATCAAGATGAAAACCTTGTCAAAAATGTGATTTTTTTCACGATGATTGATAGGTAAACTGTAACAAACCGACAAATAAGATGGCAGAAATGAAATCGAACGAAGGTAAACACATAGGCATTATTGGTGGTGGTGTAGCTGGCTCGACAGCGGCTATCCATTTTACTGAGCTGGGCTTTAAGGTTTCCATTCTTGAAAAAGGCCCAAGTCTGGTCAATGGTCCACCGATTTGCCATTTGCATGCGGGCGGTAACCTCTACCGCGAAATCTCTCAACAGCAATGTGTCGAACTGCTCAAACAATCGATCGAGAGTGTTCGCTTGTTTCCGCACTCGATTAATGTTCGCCCAACCGTGATTGCGGTGCCTCAATCTGACAGTGGCACGCCAGAGGATCTCTTGCCTCGTTTGAAAACCATACAAAGCGCCTATCAAGACTTAGTCGACAGCGACGAAAAAAACCGCGTATTGGGTGACCCTCAAGCGTATTTCCGTTTGCTCGACCGCGAAGCATTAACGGCCTTGGCGAACAAGAGCCAACCTAACTCACCCAAAACGCTCGAAGATTGGTGTATTCCGTTCGCCAAAAATGCCAATTTGGATCAGTTAAAATACCCAGTTGTGGTGGTACAAGAATACGGTTGGAGCGTATTTCGCTTAGCGGCACTGGCTCACTTAACCTTAGACGAGGCGCCAAACTGTCAGGTGATGACTGAGTGTACGGTTAAGCATTTACACCACAATGAACAGGGCTGGCAAATTGAATACCAGCGCCACGGACAGCAGGACACACTGCAAGTCGATTACTTGATCAACGCTTGTGGCTTTAGAACAGGGGTGTGGGATGATGAAATTGGTGTTCATCGTCAGCGCTTGGTTGAGTTTAAATCTGCCTATGTCACCCGTTGGCAGCAAGGTGATGAGCAGTGGCCAGAAGTGATTTTTCACGGCCCAAGAGGGACAGACAAGGGTATGGCGCAGCTCACTCCTTACGGCAATGGCGTGTTTCAACTGCATGGTATGACGCCAGACATCACGCTGTTTAATAATGGCCTAGTGTCTTCAGATCCAAAATCGTCGCAGCCGAAGTTGGATGAGCAGCACATTAAGCGCATCGATTGCGGCTGGGAGCAGCAAGACATCGATGTTAGAACCACGAAAGCCATTGCTCATGTCGCGCAGTTTATTCCTAGCTATCAAACGGCGCAAGTGGCGGGTAAACCCTTATTTGGCGCACAGCAAATTCCCGGTCGTGATCCTTCGTTACGCGCTTCGGATGTGAGCTTTTTTAAAGACAATTATGCCCGGATAGAAATTGTTAAGGCCTCTTCGACCTTGTATGCCGCGCAAAAAATTGCCGAGCAATGGTTTGGGATTGAGATGAACAGTGACATTGAGCGCACACATAGCGTGACAACGTCACACACGCTCGTTCAAACCGAGCAAAAAGCCATGTGGTTAGCGAAATTAAGGCAGTATCCCGTCGAATTGGCACAAGTTTCTGGCGAGACGCGTTTAGCCAGTTAATCGCTGCGGGTTTACGGTTTAATCACAAACGCTTGCTCAACAAAGCGTTCGCAACAATTAAGGTTATCGACCATCGCCATGTTGCCTTGCGCTGGCTGAGGCAACAGGCGATGGATTTTTCGATTTTCTGGCCTATATTTACATATCTTCTGGGCTTTATTTACATTAAGAAGATCGACATTAATCATCGATAATTTGGCGCAGCTGGTGGATCAGCAGGGCATCTTGGGCACTGTCAACACTTAACGATATCGTATCGGCTTCGAGTGAGATCTCTTGGTCACTGCCATAGCACCATTGACCAAGGTGCATTAAATGGCGGACTTGGGCAATGATATTGTGACTGTCGAGCTTTCTCTCTGGGCTGGTGAGCGCTGAAATCGGCGAGTGCGGCTTGTCGACTTCAATATTAAACAGCAAGGCGACATCAAATTCGTCGGCGATAGCTAAGCTGCGGTCGTTGTCTTGACTTGCCGCGACCATAAGAGGCAGGCCAAGAGAGGCGCAGGCCATACATATGGCGCGCATCACGTCATCTTGGGTCATCATTTGTTCGAACAGTGCCCCTTGTGGCCGCACGTGATGTAGACGTTGGCCAAAGTACTGGCATTGAGCCTGCAGCGCTCCGACTTGATAAAGGATCAGTTGGGTCACGTCGTCTAAGGGGATGGTGTGTGATTGCAGACCGAAATTGAACCTGTCTTGAAAGCTGGGGTAAGCACCAATTTTGACCTTGTGCTGTGCGGCGCGTTGAATGGTTCTTGCCATGGTTGCGGGATCGGACGCGTGAAAACCACATGCGACATTGGCTAAGTCAATATTGGGGAAGATCACCTCATCAAATCCTTTATCCCAAACACTGAAACTTTCGCCGACGGCACAATTAATCGTGATGTGTTGACCTTGCATAGACAAACCTTGCTTTGACAATATTAGCCTCAGTATTGGCTGTTTTGCGTGCCAGGTAAATGAAAAGTCCGCTACGGTGAAAAAAAGTGCTAAAAAAACACCATTGATTGATATTAATGATGGTTTTTAGTGAGAAAGTTGATTAGAATTTGCGCGACTTTTTTATAACACTTTGGGTATGATGATGGAATTAGCGTTAATTGGGGCATTTTTGTTGGCTGGCTTTTTGATGGTTAGAAAAGAGAAGCGCAACTACTAAGCTCTATGCAATCAGTCTTGATAAGAGATACTAGGAAAGGTGGGTGATCGAATGTTGTGATGATCTGCCTTATTGATCTTCTCTTTTTCTTTCAATCGTTCATGTATCGGCTTGTCTAATACCCTAATCGACGAAACTAATCACTACGAATCCAATACCTTCGAATCTCATCTCTCCACTTATATCTCCAATATCCGTTCCAATTGCCATCTCATGACTCTCTTTTTGCGCTATGATAAAGCGCAACAACGAACAGATTGATTTCAATACACTCTTTGAGTTAAGGATTGCAATGAAATTGCCCATTTCTCTTGATGCATTGTCGATACTCGATACCATTGAACGGCGTGGCAGTTTTGCCGCCGCCAGTGTTGAGCTGAACAAAGCAACGTCTTCACTCACTTATCAGATCCAAAAACTCGAGCAAGAATTGGATATCTTAATTTATGATCGCTCGGGCTACAAAGCGTGCTTAACCCCGGCCGGTCAACTTCTGTTGCAACGAGGACGGGAGATTTTACACGCCAGTGAACAGTTGGTTTTTGATGCCAAGACATTGGCCAATGGTTGGGAGCTTGACTTGACCTTGGCTTACGACGGGTTATTGCCGGTCGATGGTTTTTTTCCCATGATCAAACAATTGGAAACCGTGTCAAGCACGCGCATTAAACTCAAAGAAGAGTATTTAAATGGCTGTCTTGAAGCCTTAGTCAGAGAGCGAGCCGATTTGCTGGTGTGTCCGGACATTGGTCAGTTTAGTCATGACATTAAAACGGTCAAAATTGGCGAGTTAACGATGTTATGGGTAGCCAGTCCCAACCATGCCATTCATTTTCGGCAAGGGCAACTCAATGAGGGGGCACTTGAACAATACCGAATTATCGCCATTGCCGACAGTGCGCTTGATCAGCCGGCAATGAGTATCAATATTTTAGATAAGCAGCCAACGCTGACGGTGGCGAACATGTCGGCCAAAATTGAGGCGTTAAAAAGCGGTATGGGTATTGGCAGTTTGCCAAGCTACCTTGCTAAGCCACTGATCGAAAGCCAGCATTTGCAAGTGATTGAGCCACTGCCGGCGCTCGCCTCAATGGATGTTCGTGTCGCTTGGAAGCGCCATACCATGGGCAAAAGCAAAACCTGGTGCATTGAATTTTTAACCCGTCACGGCCTGCTCAATGTGGTTGATTAATCGACTGTTTTCCAGATTCGGTGCCTGTTAGACCATGTTCCTTCTAACCGCTGATCGTTCTACAATCCAACGACTTGCTAATAGGTGAACGCAAGGTGACAGCAACCTTCGTCAAAATCTATCTGAGTGGTAAAGCCTAAGTGTTTGGCTAAGGCAATCATGGCTTTATTATCTGTCATGGTCATGGCGTGTAAATGGTGTAATTGTTTGTGTTGCCCGAAATCAATCAGTTTACTGAGCAGCCTTTTGCCAAGCCCTGTGCCCTTGATGTCACTGCGGATCAGAATGGCAAATTCGGCGCTTTGGGCATCATTGTCGATCAATGCTCGAGTGACGCCGATGACTTCCGCTTTTTGATCAATAAAACGCAAGGCAATGAAAGCCATTTCGCGGTCATAGTCAATTTGAGTGAAATTAGCCAGTGTTTCGTGTGTGATCTCGCCAATATCGGAGAAAAAACGTCGATAGAGATCTTCTTTACTGGTTTTGGCGATAAATTCAGCGTGCAGAGGTTCGTCTTCTGGCAAGATCGGGCGTAATAAAATCGGTGTGCCGTCTTTTAGCACGGCCGTTTCAACCAGCTCAGCCGGGAAGGGGCGGATCGCCAAACGCGCACTGTCGTTTTGTTGGCAGGTTTGTAAGGTGACGTCAGTATCGAGAATGATCCGCTGTGACTCACTGAGTAATAACGGGTGAATATCAAGAGCGGTGAGTTCGGGGATGTCGATGATCATTTGCGACAATTGGACTAAAAACGTTGCGAGATGGGTAAAAATTGCGTTGGAATCAACGTGGTTAAGTCTGAGTTTGTTTTGCTTCACCGCTTGTAAAATTGCATAGCGGGCGAGGGTGCTGTTGAGTGGCGGGATCAAAACGACGGAATCGCGTTCCATGACCCATTCCCGACCACCTTGACCAAGATACATCACCGGACCAAAGACCGCATCGGTAACGACTTTGATCCTCACTTCATCACTGCCGGCTAATTGGGCCATCTTTTGAATTGTAAAACCGTCAATCTTGGCGTTAGGGTATTGGTTGGCAACGCGGGTTAATAAATCTCGAGCCTTGCTTTTGAGCTCATCGGCATCATTGAGGTTGAGCAAAACCCCTTGGATTTCTGATTTGTGGACGATGTCTTTACTGCGCAATTTTAAGGCGACGGGAAACTCAATTTTTTGAGCTTGCTCTATCGCATTATCAATAGAAGCGACTTGCCAGGTTTTGGCCACAGGCATGGAAAAACAGTCAAAAAAGGGCACAGATTCTTCGGTTTCTAATTGAACCTGTTTATTGCCGTTCGTCTTTTCACTGGCTGTCGCTTGATTGAGCGTGTCCGCTATCCATTGCTTGGCTTTTATAATGTCGGCCTGATAGAGCGGCTCTGCGGTCGATGGCGTTTCTCGCAATTGGCGCTGGTTACGTCGATATTCGACCAAGTGCATGTAGGCAGCAATGGCACTTTCGGGCGTCCGGTAAGTTGGAAAGCCTGCTGTCATCAGTTTTTGTCTTGCTATATGGGCACTTTTCTCGCCGGTCCAGTTGGTTAAGATATTAAATTGCTTCGTATTGGGGTGTTGATTGAGCCTGGCTATGATGGCATCTGCCGTTAGGGTGGCGGGGGCAATGGCGGACGGGCTGTGGATGATCAAAATGGCGTCGACATCACGGCTGTCGAGTAAAATATCAAGGCAGGCGAGATAACGCGCCTGGTCGGCATCACCTAAAATATCCACCGGGTTATGAGGTTGCCAAGTTAGCGGTAAGGCTTTAGCCAACCGTTGCTCAGTTTCTGGGGATAATGTCGCGAGCTTACCACCGCGTTGATAAAGAGTATCGACCGCTAGAGCCGCGGTTCCGCCGCCGTTGGTGATGATCGCTAGGCGCTCTCCGCGTAAAGGCACCGCGTGCGTCAGGGTTTCGACTGCGGCGAACATTTCGTGGGTATTGCTAACTCGCAGCATACCACTGCGCTGAATGGCAGAATCATAAATGATGTCAGCAGGGTCGGTGCGATAACGGCCGGGTTTTAATACTAGGATGCGCTTGGTCCTAGAGGCGGCGCGGGCGGCGGATAAAAACGCTCGCGCTTGGTCAATGGATTTGACATACAAAACAATGGCATGGGTTTTTGCATCGAGAGCAAAGTGATCAAGCAGGTCAGCGAAGTGAATGTCCTGTGATTCGCCTAGTGACATGACGGCAGAAAAACCAATTTGCCGCTCTTCGGCCCAATCGAGCACTGTGGTAATAATTGACGCCGATTGAGATAAAAAAGCAATGTTACCGGCTTTGGCGCGACTGGCTGAAAACGACAAATTGAGCCCCTGCCAAGGTAAGATCATTCCCAAGCTGTTAGGGCCAATCACGCGCATGCCATGTTGCTTGGCAAAGGCTATATCGCACTCTGTCGAGCTTAGGCACTCTTGTCCTTGGTCGATGACGATAATAAATTGGCAGCCCTTAGCACTGAGCTGCTCGATGATGGCACGATGACGATGGCGAGCTGTGCACAAGATGGCGATGTCGATGGCGTGGGGCAAATCATGGATACTGGCATAGGCATGAATACCCGCGACGGCAGAGTATTTGGGGGTCACGGGATAAACGACGCCGTTAAATTCACCGTTGAGCAAATTGCGAATCACGACATGACCGGCGCGGTGTTGGCGGTTCGAAGCACCAATGACCGCAATACGGTTGGGTTTGAATAAAGTCTGTAAGCGCGTCATTTGATCTCCCGATATAATCTATTGATCGCAAAAAGAGGGAACGGGTCGCAATAAAACTGAGCGAGGGTTAAAAGGAACAAGTTGGCCTTAAAAGGGCACAATAAAACTATTGTACGAAGAATTGTCTTGGCAGTTTGTGTGATAAATCACAGCTTGTCGGTGTGATTTCAGCGCTTAGTACTTGATTAAATTGAACAGTATCGGCATGATTTATTGGTAACTTTTTATAAAACTCTATAGTGGCCCTATGAAAAAAATAGCAACGATAAGTTTGACGTTATTAGTCAGTGCTTGTGCGTCCGAAACCTACATTACCGATGTCACCAGTGAAAGTCAGCGCGAAGTTTACACTACCGATGCCATTTCACAGCCGCTAACAGCGCAAGCGGCCAATGAGTCCAGCGCATTAAAGCCCTTGATGCCATCGACGGCACCATCGTCTCAGCCCGCTGTAAGTCAAGCGACAACGGCCATGACGCAAAAGACTCAAGTTACGCGTGAAACGGTAACGACTCAGGCTCCTGCGCGCAGTAATACGGTATCGTTAACGCCACCGACCAAGCAACAAAAGCAGCAAGTCTCTCGTTTTGGTTATACAATTCAAGTGGTTGCAGTAGGGTCTCAGCAGAAAGCGAATCGTTTTGTACAGCAATTGCCTAAAGACCAACAGCCCATCTGGGAAAACTACAAAGTAGTCAACGGCACTAAGTGGTATGCGGTCTTGTATGGTGATTATGCGACCAGTACCGAAGCAAAAGCGGCAATCAACACTTTGCCGGCTCAATTCCAAGCACTTAAGCCTTTTGTCAAAAGCATTGACGGGATCAAAAACTCACAATTCCCAACCTTAAACAAAGTTAATTAAGGTCATTGGAAGCGGGTAATGATGACGACGTCGATGGCGATGTCAGTCATTGCTGTGTCGGTAGGTTTGGCGGTTAATCATTCGACAACTAAACCGCCAACTTGCCACAATAGGGCAAATTTGCTGTACCTCTGCGGTCAAATCACTATGATGGGGACAGAGAATTAGGAATGGAAAAACCGCTCATGAATAAAAATGTGTTGCTTTTGTGTGGAGGCTCAGGCTCAGAGCACGAAATCTCTTTGCTTTCAGCGCAGTATATTGCCCAGCAACTGTCTGAGGTCGATGACATCACGGTTAAACAAGTGGTCATCGAAAAAGACAATTGGCTTGATTCACAAAGTAACCCTGTCACTTTTGATCTCCATCGTCAGGCGATTTGTTGGCAAGAACAACAGTGGCAGATTGATTATATTATCCCCTGTTTTCACGGCTACCCAGGGGAGACAGGGGATATTCAATCGCTGTTTAAACTGGCTAAGATACCCTATTTAGGCTGTGGCCCTGAGGCAAGCAGTAATAGTTTCAATAAAATTACGTCTAAATTGTGGTATGACACATTAGCGATCCCCAACACTCCGTATCTGTTTTTAACCGATCAAACCGAGGCGTCTTACGCTAAAGCGCAACAGTTTTTTGAGCAGTCAGGTGGTGTGTTTGTCAAAGCCGCTTCGCAAGGTTCTTCGGTAGGGTGTTACCAAGTACGTCAAGTCTCAGAGCTCGCTCAAGCAATCGCGGATGCATTTGGTTTTAGCGATCAAGTGTTAATCGAAAAAGCGGTTTCACCGCGTGAGTTAGAGGTGGCAGTTTATCAATTAAATGGCGAACTTCATGTGACTTACCCAGGTGAAATTGTCGTCGACAGTGATACTTTTTACAGTTACGAAGAAAAATACAGCTCGAGCAGTCACGCACACACCGATGTTGAAGCTAAAAACTTATCCGCTGAGCAAGTAAATAAGATAAAGCACTATGCTGAGGTTGTGTTTAAGCAAATGAAACTTAAAGACTTATCTCGGGTTGATTTCTTTTTAACCCCAACCGGTGAGGTGTATATGAACGAAGTCAACACCTTCCCGGGCATGACGCCGATCTCTATGTTCCCCAAGATGCTTGAAAACAATGGTCACCGCTTTAGCCAATTTCTCGTCGATCGAATCTTAGCGGCGACTCAGCCCTAGTCCCAAGGTCTGAGTTTAACGAACTTCAGCTTTTCTTTTTCTGCTTTGTGATGCCATCCCAAATATTGTGATGGCATCACAGGGCTTAACCAACGACCAAAGTCTTGTATTTCTCTTACTTTCAAACCTTGTGCTTTTAGGGCTTGCACTGCACCAACTCGGGTTGATTGGCCAGAAAAAACCACATCAATACCGAGAATCTCACTGGCTTGGCGCATGACTCGATAAATGGAAGAATCATTGAGTATGTTTTGGCTGATGTTGTTGTAGCGATCAATGGCGCAAAAAAGAGGGCCTTGGCTATCGGTAAGGTGTGCCATCCAAGCGTGTAAACTTTGACTTGCATTGTCGCTGAGTTGGTATTGATGTTGCTCAAGTTCTAAGTAAGCGATGTTATTGGGGTCAAACACCACATTATCCACCGTGAGACGTTTGAGTTCACCGCGTTTCAGCGCACATTCAAACATCACCATATAGATAGCAAGATCACGTTTTAGTTTTATTTTTTCCGACTTGTGAAGAGCGAGATACAAGGCTTCGATATGAGCTTGTGTCATGGCGTTCGCTTGTTTGTATTGGTTAGCGGCATTGGCTTTGAGCTGTTGTAACGTCCACTTAATTTGCCGATGATTGACGGGATTGGCTAAAGACAATAGGGTATGAATTTTACCTATGTTAACCATCGTTCTTCGTATACTACTGAATTTACGTAGTTTTGCTTCTTTTTCAATGAAACGTCTCAAAGTGGTTATCGCGCCAGGCAGTGCTCTAACGTGATGAAGTTGGCAAAATTCACTGTATCGACGCCAATCGTTTTTTAATGCTAACACACTGTTATGCGTGTATTGGTGTTGAGTGATGGCTTGCCAATCCTCTAAACTTGGTGAGTGATTAAGCCGTTTGATAATGATTTCAATTTGATCTTTATCTGTGTAAATCAGTCTTTTATCCATAACTAAAGCACTATAACTGCATTTTTAAGTAACAATTATACTTGAAGATTTATGTGGTGCAATTATTATTATATTAGAAAAAGTTAGCTAAGGTTTGACCATGCCCAATACTGTTTACCGAAACTTTCACTTGACCAGTAGCCCGAAGAATCCTCATTTATGGCAAGTTAAAATTAAGGCCCACCTTTTAGAGGGCAGTTTAAACGCTGTAAAAAAAAGCATCGATTGGTGGTGTGATACCGCATCGATCGTTCCACCAAGTAAATTTTCTTCATTAGACAGCAGTAGTGGAGGCAATTCGGCGAACAAAGTTGAAGACTTTAATGGTTATACACTAAGAAATGATGCTGGTAGCGAGAATTCTTGGTATTGTATGTTCAATGGTAAGCTTATCAAAGGGTCGAAAATTGCCATTCAAAAGCACATTGAGGCTTATTTGATAGCGAAACAAAAAGCACAGCAACAACAGAAGAAATAATAGTATGACTTTAGTTTATTCGACAGAGACCGGGCGTATTAAGCCTGAAGCTGAAAAACCGCAAAGAGAAAAGGGCGATGGTATTGTTCGAATTCAAAAGCAAACCAAAGGTCGCAAAGGTAAAGGCGTGATGGTAATCACGGGTTTAGATCTTGATGATGCGCCGTTAAAATTGCTTGCCGCAGAACTGAAGAAAAAATGTGGCTGTGGTGGCTCTGCGAAAAATGGCACGATTGAAATACAAGGTGATGACCGCGAGTTAGTAAAAAAACTGCTTGAGGCGAAAGGCCATACAGTAAAACTTGCCGGCGGTTAATAGTGAATCTAACTCAATACCTGATCACTACTTAATCAGATTGGCATAACTTACGTTCTTAACCGTCCTTGCTATCGAAAGTCTGTCTATGATTGAGCGGGCAAACTTAAAAACTCATTACAGCGAATAAACTCAGCGATTTTGATTAATCGCTGAGTTTTTTTATTCTGATAAGCGCACCAGTTAAGAGGCGGTAATAACAGCCATAACGAGTTTGCCGTCGACTTTGATTGGGCCGTCTTCTTTAGCGCCTAGCGTGTACTCAAATACACCGGTTTTCATGCCGCCATCTTCACCGTGTAACATTAGCATTAGTTTTTGATTTTTATCGATAGGCTCCATAAGAATGGCAGTTACATCTTTGTTCATTCCAGATTTAAGCGGCGCGTAGCCAACAACAGGTCCTGGTTTCATGTCATCATTGGTTTTGTGGACCACTAACCAACCGTTTTTGTGTGAGTGAATTTCGGATGCAGTGACAGTGCCATCCGTAAGGCTTTGATCCATGCCTTTAACATATTGATGATTCATAGCCATAGCTTGTCCGGCAAAAAGCGAGACTGATAAAGTACTGAGCGTTGCAATGAGTTTTTTAAACATCATGTTGCTTTCCTTAGTTGTGTTTGGCTTTAACATAGCCTTTTTTTATACGTAACCAGGAATCATTTAAGATCTAAATTTTTTAAATTAAATCATCGACGTGGATTAGAATGTTAATGTGAAGCCTGTAGTACGCGAGTTATAAAACAGTTTAAGTTGATACGTATCAATCGCTTGAGTTAGATACGTCGGCAAAAGATGCTAAAACAGCAACGCTTATGATCACTTGGCTATGACTTAGTTAATACCAAAATATTGTCGTTCAAGAATGCAAGGCATTCGTAGAACGACAATATTTATGGATATTATCTACTTTATGGTAAATTAGTTATGGTCAATAGCTGTATTAACCAGTGTCATACTCAAGAAGCTTGTAAAGTAGGAGAGGATGATACCGTGAGTTTTCATAGACGGCATATGGAGATAAAAAGTGT
>JBFGYW010000093.1:0-12066 GCA_041587235.1 Vibrio sp. | reverse complement strand
CGGCTTGCAAGGCGGCGAAATTGTCTTTGACGGCGCGCCGAGTGCGTTAACCGAAGACGTGTTAAGCCGCATCTACGGCGATGAAAACTGGGAAGGGGTCAAAAACGATGACGAGCATGCCAATCGCGAAGACAGCCCAAGTACTGAAGATCAGCCTCGCACCGCCGAGCAAGCTAGTACCTCCGAGCAACCTATTACCTCCGATCAAACTAGCAATGAGGTACGCAAGAATGCGACAACGTCAGCTGAGGTAACCGTCTAATGCGTACTTGGCAACGTCCCCATTATTTGGTTCCCGACCCGCGCTGGCGATTCGCGCTGTGGGCGATCTTTATCGTCTATTTACTGCTTGGCTTGAGCAGTATCGATGTGAACTGGTCGCGCGTCTACGAAGGTATGGAACGCGGCAGTCGCTTCTTACAAGGCTTTTTATACCCCGACTTTACTACCCGTGCCAGTGACATCTACGCCGGGATTTTGGAGAGTTTGACCATGACGGTGACCTCGACCGTCGCCGGTATTTTGTTGTCGATTCCCTTTGGTTTAGGGGCGGCGCGCAACATCTCGACGCGTCCGATTTACCTGTTTTGTCGCGCCTTCATCGCCGTTTCTCGCTCGATGCAAGAAGTGATTGTCGCCATCTTTTTAGTTGCTCTCTTTGGCTTTGGCGCTTTTGCCGGCTTTTTGACCCTGACTTACGCCACCATTGGCTTTTTGGGCAAATTGTTGGCCGAAGAAATTGAAGGCATCGACAAAAAGCAACTCGAAGCCATTCGCGCCACCGGGGCGTCTTGGCTGCAGTGTTTCCACATCGCGATTTGGCCACAGGTGATGCCGCGTATGATCGGCTTGTCTTTCTATCGCTTCGACATCAACTTTCGCGAGTCGGCGGTGATTGGCATTGTCGGTGCTGGCGGTATTGGCGCGACGTTAAATACCGCGATTGATCGCTACGAGTACGACTCCGCTGGCGCAATTTTACTTTTGATCATACTCATTGTTATGGCGTGTGAATACCTATCAGGATGGATTAGAAAATGGGTCAGTTAGACAACACCAGCGTTAAGACACAAAACAAGATCTGGCAGCAACGTACTTCGCGCCATTCTTGGCTGGTCTGGGGCGGTTGGTTCGCCTTACTCTTGTTGACCAGTTATTGCTGGGTGGTGATGAATGAAGAGACCATTTGGTACTTTATTTACGATGCGCCGCAGCAGGCAGCCGATTTGGTCGAGCGCATGTTTCCGCCCGCTTGGCCTTATATCCACCAGCTCTACCAAGCGCTGTGGGACACGTTAAACATTGCGACACTGGGCACCTTACTCGGGGTGATCTTGGCCTTTCCGGTGGCGTTTTTAGCCGCGCGTAACACCACGCCGTCACTGCTGTTTGTGCGTCCGATTGCTTTGTTTATCATTGCCGCTTCGCGTTCGATCAACTCCTTAATTTGGGCCTTGTTATTGGTGGCGATTTTAGGGCCGGGCATTTTGGCCGGTGTGATTGCCATTGCCTTGCGCTCGATTGGCTTTGTCGCTAAGTTGTTGTATGAAAGCATTGAAGAGATCAATACCACCAGTGTCGAAGCCATTCAGGCCACCGGAGCCTCACGCTTTCAGGTGATTGATTATGCGATCATTCCGCAGATTTTACCGGCCTTTTTCAGCATTGCGATTTTCCGTTGGGACATCAATATTCGCGAATCGACCATTTTGGGCTTAGTCGGCGCGGGCGGGATTGGCTTGTTCTTGTCTTCGTCGCTCAATGTCCTGGCTTGGCCTCAGGTCACCTTGATCATCTTGGTCATTTTGGCCACCGTCGTGGTGTCTGAATACTTGTCGGCGAAGGTGCGCGCTCTGCTCATCTAGTCACGATTTGATGTCACCTCGTATTAGTGGTGTCACTTAGCCCCCCTAACAAAAATGGCCCATCCACGTGGATGGGCCATTTTTTGGCGCGTATTTAAGCCTTTAACAAGATGGCTTAAAGGCGACTTGCTAGGCGATTGAGATCGGACTGAATCGCACCCGCGGTCACTAACCGGCCCGCTCCCGGCCCGCGAATCACTAACGGGTTGTCTTTATACCATTGACTCTCGATGGCAAAAATGTTGTCGCAGGGCAGCAAACTGGCCAAGGGATCATCATTGGCTAACGCTTCGACCCCCACTGTCGCTTGGCCGTCTTTACGCAGCCGCGCCACGTAACGCAATACGCAACCCTCGCGTTTGGCTTGTTCTAGCTTCTCTTCGAGCAAGGCATTTAATGGCTCGGGATGATCAAAGAACGCATCGACCGAGACCTGACTGAGCGCTTCAGGCACTAAAGACTCGACTTTCACTTGCTCTGGCTCAATCGACATGCCCGCTTCTCGCGCTAGGATCACCAATTTGCGCATCACATCGGAGCCGTCGAGATCGTGGCGTGGATCCGGTTCGGTCAAGCCTTGTTGCCAGGCCAAATCCACCAATTCGCTAAACGCCACACTGCCGTCAAATTGCTGGAATAACCACGACAAGGTGCCAGAGAAAATCCCCGATAGCCCGATCAATTGATCGCCGCTTTCTTTGAGATCGCGCACTGTGTGGTTAATCGGCAAACCAGCGCCGACAGTGGCGTTGTAAAACCAATGACGACCAATTTTTTCAAACGCGTCTTGCACTCGGTAATAGTCTTCGCTGCTGGCTGAGCCGGCGACTTTATTGGCAGAGATGAGGTGAAGCCCCTGTTCGGCAAACTCGACATAGCGATCCGACAAGGCTTGACTGGCGGTGACATCAATCACAACCGCTTCGTCGTATTCCGATAAGCTGCCGAGCTTTGTCACCCAGTCCCCTTGCTGATGTGCTATCGCGTGTTGTGAGAATTCCGCTATCGCCGATGCCGCGTCGAGCCCTTTGGCATCGAACCAATAGCGCTGACTGTCGGCGACCATAACCAATTCAAAGTCGATGCCGTAGCGCTTGTTGAGCTCCCCTTGCTGCTCGGCAAACAGGGCCAACCAGCTCGAGCCGATATTGCCTTTGCCACACAAGGCAACCGCCACTCGTTTGTGCGCCGAGAACAAATGGCGGTGCAATCCGATCACCAAATTGGCCACCGGGGTTTGTCGCAGTACAGCAACCAGACTCAAGGCTGACTCCGACTCACTGATGAATTCAACCGGGGCGTGTTTCAATTGTTGGAAAAACGCATGGCTGTGATACGGGTTTTTGGTCACACCCGCTCCGACTGCCGCGACCAATGAAAAGCCTTCTTTGAGTTTGATTTCCGCTTCGATGGCATTTTCTTGCAAGACGCTCATCGCTCCGACGGCAATTTCTGGCGTGTAGGCCAAACGCAAGCATTGTTGGTCGGCCTGCCATTCGTAGGTCAACGGCTCGAGTTGGGCGCGGCGCAGTTGTTTTAGCGCCACCTCAGGGTCGACACTGCTGTCGCGGTTGGCAAAGCGCAGTTGAATGATCCACACTTCGTCGAGCGATGAGACAATTTTGGCCCCGCGTCCCGAGGCCAATACCCGCTCAATGCGCGTTGAGCCTGCTTCGGCCTGATAACTGCAGCGCAAGTTGAGATCCATGGCACTTTGCGCCACCGGCTGTAAGGTGCGACTGTGTAACACGGGCGCCGCCAAACGCGCCAATTCACTGGCTTCGTCTAAGCGCAACAAAGGCAGCAAACAGGCATCGTCGACAATGCGCGGGTCGGCACTGTACACCCCGGCCACATCGCTCCAAATGGTCACCGTGTGCGCTTCACTCATCGCGCCAATCACAGTGGCTGAATAATCTGACCCATTGCGACCAAGCAGGACGGTTTCCCCTTGCTCATTTTGCGCCATAAAGCCGGTGATCACGATGCGCTCGGCGTCGTAACCCTCGAGTAATGCCTTGAGCAGCGGCTGTGACAATCCTTGCTGAACTTCAGGCTGGGCACTGCGTTCGGCGCGTAAAAAACGCCGTGAATCGAGCATCGCCGCCGGCATTTGTGCTTGATTGAGCAAGGCCGACAACAATCGCGCTGACCACACTTCGCCAAAGCCTTGAGCCTGGGCTTTTTGCGCTGGGCTTAACGGCGCTTGATAGCTTTCTAACACCTCGATGTCTTGATACAAAAGTGCCAATAGCGTCTGGGCGACATCGCCGCTGAGCAGGTTTTGAATCAGCTCGGTGTGCCATTGACGAATCGCCAGTATCGCTTCGTGGGCAATACGGCCATCGCTTTCTAGGCCTTGTAAAAAGCCAATTAAGTGGTTGGTGGTTTTGCCCGCCGCAGACACAACAATCAAATCGCCCGCTTGCGAGTTCTCCGCCAGCAGTTTAACCACGCGTTGAAAACACTCCGGGTCGGCCAAACTGCTGCCGCCGAATTTGTGTAATTGACGCGCCGGAATCATGCTTGCCATTCCTGTGCTTGACCAAAGGCTTGCGCGAGATCATCAATCAGATCTTGCGGGTCTTCAAGACCGACAGAAAGGCGTAACAACATCTGTGATACCCCGGCTTGTGCTAATGCCTCTTCGCCCATCGCGCGGTGTGTCATCGAAGCAGGGTGGCAGATCAAACTTTCCACACCGCCCAGAGATTCTGCCAGTGAGAACAGCTTGAGTGAGGTGACAAAAGCCTTGAGCTGTTCAAACTCGCCGTTGAACTCAAAGCTCAACATGCAGCCAAAGCCACTTTGTTGTGCTTTGGCAATCTCGTGGCCGGGGTGCTCTGGCAAGCTCGGGTGATAAACCACTTTGACTAAAGGTTGCGATTGCAGGTAAGCGAGAATTTGCTGCGCGCCGCTTTCGTGCGCTTTCATTCTCACTCCTAAGGTGCGCAGGCCTCGCAAGGTTAAGTAGCTATCAAAAGGCGTCCCGGTTGCCCCGATGCAGTTGCCCCACCACGCGAGCTGTTCGGCGTGCTCTTGCTTGGCAGAAATCACGACGCCGCCAATCACATCGGAGTGGCCGTTTAAATACTTGGTGGTTGAGTGAATGACAAAGTCCGCCCCTAGGGTCAACGGCTTTTGAAACACGGGGCTTAGGAAGGTGTTATCCACCGCTACTAAGGCACCGACCGCTTTGGCCTTGCGACAAATCTTTTCGATGTCCACCACACGCACGAGAGGGTTAGACGGGGTTTCGAGCAAAATCAGTTTCGGCTTTTTCGCCAACGCTTGGTCGAGGGCTTGATCATCGGTTTGATCGATAAACTCAACCTTAAAATCGCCTTTTTGCGCCCGAGTATTAAACAAGCGGTAAGTGCCGCCGTAGCAATCATGAGGGGCAATAATGGTATCTTCTGGGCCGATAAACGCCGAAACCCACAGGTTAAGCGCCGAGGTACCGCAATTGGTCACCACAGCACCGACCCCTTCTTCTAGCTCGTATAAGGTTTGTTCTAACAAGCCTCGGTTGGGGTTACCTGAGCGGGTATAGTCGTACTTAGGCACTTCACCAAAAGAGGGAAATCCGTAGTTGGTCGACAGGTAAATCGGCGGGACGACGGCGTGGTATTGGCTATCGGACTCGATGCCGGTACGTACAGCAATCGTGGCGGGTTTTCGCTGGCTCATCTGTGTATTCCTTAACATTCTGCTCGCGATGAATGATTTCTACGCTATCTCAAAGGTAGGCACTTCATCAAGCGTTCAATGGTGATTGAGCTCACTTTACTGACTGAAACACGGGACGTCAACACTTCTAGACGTCCATATGTCTTTGCTTATGGCAGTAAATCCCGCTAAAATCACCCAAACCGTACCTTTTGGTCACCGTCGCTGAGGTCAGCTTGGTCAGCCTTGGCGAGCTTTAGACAAAAAGGTAAATCAAATTAAGATGTTATAAAAAAGGTAAAGGTGTGCAATGGCAAAGTGGAATGGCGATTACTTAAGCCCTTATGCAGAGCATGGCAAAAAAAATGAGCAAGTGAAAAAAATTACAGTATCCATTCCTCTTAAGGTACTCAAAATTTTGACCGATGAAAGAACGCGTCGCCAAATTAATAATTTGCGCCACGCCACCAACAGTGAATTGTTGTGTGAAGCCTTTTTGCACGCTTATACCGGGCAACCTTTGCCGACGGATGAAGACTTGCGCAAAGACAAACCCGATGACATCCCAGCCGAAGCCAAAGCCTTGATGACCGCAATGGGTATTGAGTTTGAAAGCTTCGACGACCAATCAGAGTAATCCTGCGCTTTAGGGCTTTGGTCACCGAGCTTAGGGACTGAATCTTAGGTACTGGAGCTTGAGTCAAAAATGTAAATTAAAGTAAAAAATGGACTCAAGCTTTTATTATTAGGCTATTTTATTGACGACCTTACTCAATAGGACATCTCCCCCCTTGAGATGTTGCCTAGCAGACAATGTCGTCACTGCGTACGATCCCCCATTGTCTGGTCAATCTAGCAGAGCACATTATGGCTCTGCTTTTTTTTGTCCTTTTGCTCCCAGCCGTGACGTTTGTCACTGCTCTAGCGATAGGACTCGGGGAGCGGCAACTGGGCAACCCCAGACTCACAAGCCGCTTGGGCGACCGCTTTCGCCACCCGCAACAATAGACGCTCATCCATTGGCTTGGGCAAAATGTACTCTGGGCCAAAAGCAAGCGATGCCACACCTGCTGCTTGCAAAACCGATTCGGGTACCGCTTCTTTCGCCAATTGGCGGATCGCCTCAACCGCCGCCAATTTCATCTCTTTGTTGATCACTCGCGCTCGCACGTCCAAAGCGCCGCGGAAAATAAACGGAAAGCACAACACGTTATTGACTTGGTTGGGGTAATCGCTGCGCCCTGTGCCGATAATCGCATCTGGGCGCGTGTCTCTGACGGCTTCTGGAGTAATTTCTGGATCGGGGTTAGAGCACGCAAACACCAGCGGACGAGGCGCCATTGTGGCCAATTGTTCTGGAGACAACAAATTAGGCCCAGATACGCCTAAAAAGACATCGGCCCCGACCATGGCATCAGAAAGCGTGCGCAGGTGAGTCTGTTGGGCAAACGCTTGTTTGTAGCGATTGAGGTCTTGACGCTGATGGTGAATGACGCCTTGTCGGTCGAGCATGACAATTTTGTCTGGATTGGCACCGCAGTCGATCAAAAGACGCATACACGCCATCGCCGCTGCACCTGCGCCAAGGCACACGATCGCGCAATCCGCCAACGCTTTGCCCTGTAGCTCCAAGCCATTGAGGATCCCTGCAGCGGTGACAATCGCCGTGCCGTGTTGATCATCGTGAAAAACCGGTATCGAGCAGCGCTCAATCAAACGCTGTTCAATCTCAAAACACTCTGGCGCTTTGATGTCTTCAAGGTTAATGCCGCCAAAAGTGTCGGCAATATTGGCCACGGTATCGACAAATGGCTCGATGTTTTGCTGATTGACTTCAATATCGATGGCATCAATGCCCGCAAAGCGTTTAAACAGCAACGCCTTGCCTTCCATCACCGGTTTCGCCGCCAAGGGCCCTAAATTCCCCAATCCCAAGATAGCACTGCCATTGCTGACCACCGCCACCAAGTTGCCTTTCGCGGTGTAGCGGTAAACTTCCTCACTACAGCGGGCTATTTCGCGTACTGGGGCGGCCACTCCAGGGCTGTAGGCCAAGGCTAAATCGGCACTGGTGTCTGCCGCTTTGGTCAAGTTGATTTCAATTTTACCCGGTGTTGGGTGGGCGTGGTAATACAAGGCGTTTTGATCGCGGTGCTCGGACATGCGGCTTCTCTCTAACAAATCGGGACCAGGTTATGTTAAGGCCTTGAGGAGAAGAACGTACGGGGCGAGATCAAAAAAATATCAGGTAGGAAAAAAGCACGGACTAGACGACACGATCAAAAAAGACGCCCGTTGAGCGCCTTTTTATCACTAGTTAAAAAATCGTCTCGAGGACTTATTTTTTGCTAGATAGAGCACCGAAACGCTTGTTGAAGCGATCTACACGGCCGCCAGTATCAACGATACGTTGCTTACCAGTGTAGAATGGGTGACATTTGTCACAAACGTCTAGGTGGATAGATTCTTTGTTTAGAGTTGTGTTGAACTCAAAAGTGTTGCCGCAAGAACAAGTTGCAGAAACTGCTTTGTATTCTGGGTGGATACCAGTTTTCATGGGATAACCTCAATAGTAGGCCGTGTCGCTATACGAATCTTTGCCGCACACCACACGTAGTCAAAAGATAATAGATACAGAAGGAATCCCCTCTGTAAGGCGCGGTATAGTAATGAATCCCGCTGGGTTAATCAACCCAAAACCCCCATTTTATGCTATTTTTTGAACACTTTTTCTCTCCGCTGCCCGCCAGCCCACGCCAGTCTCGCCAAGACGCGACAAGCCCAGGTGCAACCCATTCATCACACGGATGGTTTAGGTGCACAGCGGCGAAAGCGACCCGTGATTGAGAGACAAACGACAAGTCGATGAGACGCAAGTAATAGATGAGTGAGGACAAGCGGCTGAGGACACTCGAATTTTCAAGGCGCTTCGATTAGACTGAGTGGCGTTGTCCCGTTCCGGTAAGAAATCATGAGACCGAGTATTGCCAAGGTCGCGCTGCCCGTGCCGCTCGACAAACAATTTGATTATGTCATTCCCAACTCGCTATTTCCCATTATCGGCGGGCGCGTTAGTGTGCCTTTTGGGCGGCAAACGTTAGTGGGGGTAGTGACAGAGCTCAATCATCAGTCCGATTACCCGCGCGAGCAATTAAAATCAATCAAAAACGTCCTCGACCATCACCCGCTGTGGGATGAGCCCTTGTATAAACTGCTGGTGTGGTGCAGTCAGTACTACCAGTACCCTTTGGGCGAGACCTTGGCCAATGCCCTGCCCGGTGCATTGCGCAAAGGCAAACCCGCGCAGCACGCACCGCGCCAACTCTGGCATTTGACCGAACTTGGTCAGCAACAATCGATGCAGTCGATGGGCCGGGCGGTAAAACAAGCCAAGGTGTTGCATTTGCTGACTCACGGCCCAGTCGAACACCAAGCGATGATCGAGGCCGACATCGGTCGTTCTGTACTCAATACCCTGAGTGAAAAAGGCTGGATACGCGACGTGTTAGAATCGCCCAGCGTAGCGCCTTGGCCCAGCGAGATCGAAAACGACCCGCACAAGCCCAAACTCAATCAAGAACAAGCGATTGCCATTGCCGCCGTCAACAATCAGCCCCATTTTGCCTGTTACTTACTCGATGGCGTAACGGGCTCGGGAAAAACCGAAGTGTACCTCAATATGATTTCGGCGGTGCTCGAACGCGGCAAGCAAGCCTTAGTCTTGGTGCCAGAAATCGGCCTAACCCCGCAAACCATTCAGCGCTTTGCACGCCGTTTTACGGTGCCGATTTCAGTGATCCACTCTCACCTTAATGAGACCGAACGCCTCAATGCTTGGTTAGATGCCAAAAGCCGGCGCAGTGGCATAGTGATCGGCACGCGCTCAGCGCTGATGACACCGTTTGACGATCTGGGCATTATCATTGTCGACGAAGAGCACGACGCGTCTTACAAACAGCAAGACTCGCTGCGCTATCACGCTCGCGACGTCGCCGTCATGCGCGCCCATCACCTCGACATCCCCATCGTTTTAGGCTCGGCGACGCCGTCTTTTGAAACCTTGCACAACGCGCAACAAGGCAAATACCATCATTTACACCTGACCGCCAGAGCGGGAGTGGCGACGGCCCCGAAAAGCACACTACTCGATATCAAGGGGCTGTATTTAGACAGTGGTTTATCCGCTCCTTTAATCGCGCAAATGCGTCGCCACTTAGACGCCGGCAACCAGGTGATGTTGTTTCTCAATCGGCGCGGCTTTTCACCGGCGTTAATGTGCCACGAGTGCGGTTGGCTGGCCGAATGTGAGCGCTGTGATGCTTATTACACCTTTCACCAGCACGATCGCGAATTGCGCTGCCACCACTGTGGCTCAAGCAAGCCGGTGCTTGATCAATGCCAAGGCTGTGGTTCGACTCAAATGATCAGTGTTGGGGTGGGCACAGAACAGCTCGAACAACAATTGCAGCAACACTTTCCTCAATATAAAGCCATTCGCATCGATCGCGACAGCACGCGGCGTAAAGGCAGCCTCGAAAGCTCGCTCACCGCCATTCGCCAAGGCCAATATCAGATCTTGATCGGCACGCAAATGCTGGCCAAGGGACATCACTTTCCCGATGTCACCCTAGTGGCGCTGTTGGATGTCGATGGCGCGCTGTACAGCAGTGATTTTCGCGCCTCGGAACGCTTCGCTCAGCTGTTTGTGCAAGTCTCTGGCCGAGCAGGACGAGCCAGTAAACCCGGCGAAGTCTTATTGCAAACTCACCACCCCGAGCACCCCTTACTGCTGTCACTCATTCATCACGATTACCGCCACTTTGCCCAAAGTGCCCTGCGCGAGCGTCAATTGGCGCAACTGCCGCCGTTTTCTTTTTTGGCGCTGTTTAAAGCAGAATCGCATCACAATGACGATGTTGAGTTATTTTTAAGACAAGTGCGCGCCACCCTTGAAGCGCACCCTTTGTGCTCGCAACATTCGATTGAACTCTTAGGTCCAGCCCCTTCTCCAATCGCCAAACGGGCGGGCAAGTTCCGCTGGCAGTTGTTGGTACAAGCGCCCAGTCGCCCGGCTCTTCACCAGTTGCTTTTCGGTTCAAAAGCCGCGATTGCAACCTTACCAAACAGCAAAAAAGTTCGCTGGCACATCGACATTGAACCGCAAGATTTGAGCTAACTGCGCTTTTTTTCTATTTAAAATGAGACATTGAGCAAATTTTTACCATGCCATATTGCAGCGATCACACAAATTTTTCACAAACCCGTACCCAAGCCATACTTTTGCCTTTATTATGCAACTATTGTTTGATCGTCACGTCACCTCAGGCGTGATGAGCAAACCGAGCGAAAAGGACATTCGCTTTCCCCTCAACATTTTTGGCCCATGTCCTTTTCCTTCACTGTCCGTTTTTGCAGATCGTTGTGCGGTAGCGAGCACCAAAGCCTTGGTCGATCGAATGTGCACCGAAAGATCCATCGCATCTCATAGACGATGGCCGACAATCAATTTAGAGAGGTAAGTAGCGATATGGCAACAATGAAAGATGTTGCAAGGTTAGCCGGCGTATCAACGGCAACGGTTTCTCGGGCGATTATGACCCCAGAAAAAGTTTCCCCTGCGACTCGCAGCCGAGTAGAAGCCGCGGTGACCGAGTCTGGCTATACGCCTCACATCCAAATGTCGCGCAGCCTAAAGCGCAGTGAGTCAAAAACCATTGTCGCCATTGTCCCTGACATTAGTGATATGTATTTCGCTGATTTGATTCGCGGCGTCGAAGAAACCGCGCATGCCAATGGCTATTTGATGTTGGTCGGAGACAGTCACTCACAAGATTACCGCGAAGAAACCTTTGTCAATATGGCATATCGCAAACAAGCCGATGGCCTTATTTTACTCGGTACTGACTTGCCGTTTGGCATCAGTAAAGCCGAGCAACGCTTTTTGCCCCCGCTCGTGATGGCTTGTGAATATTCCCACGAGCTCGACTTGCCGACCGTGCATATCGACAACCTTACCGCGGCGTTTGAAGCGGTCAACTACCTAACCCGCTTAGGTCACCAACAGATCGCGCAAATCTCTGGTCCAATCCAATCCAATTTGTGCCAATTTCGCAACCAAGGCTATTTACAGGCCATTAGGCGCAGTGGCGTTGAGTTAGATGAATCTTTGACTGTCTATACCGAATTTAGTTTGGAAGGCGGCAAACAAGCGGCGCATTCGTTGATGACGCGTAAAAACCCGCCTACCGCAATTTTCTGCCACTCCGACAGCATTGCCATTGGCGCTTTACACGAAGTCAAACGCCTCGGTTTTAACGTGCCAGAAGATGTCTCCATCATCGGCTTTGACGACATCGATATGGTGCAATACACCGAGCCACCGCTGACGACCATTTCTCAACCTCGCTATGAAATCGGCCGCCAAGCCATGTTGAAACTATTAGAAGTGCTGCGCGGTAAACCCAATGGCAACAGTGATTCGCGTTCTTGCTTATTAGAAACCGAGCTCATTGTGCGCCAAAGTACCGATGTG
>JBFGYW010000092.1:0-12070 GCA_041587235.1 Vibrio sp. | reverse complement strand
GAGCAAATAGAGTAGACGTTAGCGTTAAAACCAAGCCGCATTGGCGTAAGACTTGTTTATGACGACGTATTTTGTTGCCCTGCTCGTCGCACCTTCACGTTGAGTATTTACCGCCTACATTGCGGTCCACAAAAATCTCAATAGCCGATTTTTGTGGTCACTGTCGTGCCCCAAGAGCATCCCTTCCAGCCGGGAGGCTGTACCGTTTTAGCCATGGGATCTGGCACCGTGAAACAGCGATAAAGCAACAAGACAATCAAAATAGAAAGATAAAGACAACGAGAAATATCAATGAAAAGAATGTTAATTAACGCAACTCAAAAAGAAGAGTTGCGTGTTGCCTTGGTCGACGGCCAAAGGTTATTTGACCTAGACATCGAAAGTCCCGGTCACGAATCGAAAAAAGCGAACATTTACAAAGGACGAATCACCCGAGTCGAACCCAGTTTAGAAGCCGCTTTTGTCGACTATGGCGCTGAGCGTCACGGTTTCCTCCCCCTTAAAGAAATTGCCAAAGAATACTTCCCTGACGGTTATACTTACCAAGGTCGCCCAAGCATTAAAGAAGTGCTTGCAGAAGGCCAAGAAGTGATTGTTCAAATCGAGAAAGAAGAACGTGGAAATAAAGGCGCAGCCTTGACTACGTTTATTTCTCTTGCTGGCAGCTATTTAGTGTTAATGCCCAACAATCCTCGTGCTGGCGGTATCTCTCGCCGTATCGAAGGCGATGAGCGCACTGAACTCAAAGCGGCACTTAGCACTTTGAACCTACCACAAGGAATGGGATTAATCGTGCGTACTGCCGGTGTAGGTAAAAGCGCCGAAGAATTGGAGTGGGATTTAAACGTTTTGCTCAATCATTGGAGTGCGATCAAAACCGCTTCAGACAGCAATCCAGCCCCTTTCCTCATTCATCAAGAGAGCAACGTCATCGTTCGCGCGATTCGCGACTACTTGCGCCGTGATATTGGCGAGATCTTGATTGATAGTAATACCATTTATGAGCGTGCCAAACAGCACATTCAATTGGTACGCCCTGATTTCCTGCACCGTGTTAAAAAATACGATGGCGAAGTGCCTCTATTTAGTCACTACCAAATTGAGAGCCAAATCGAATCGGCTTTCCAGCGCGAAGTTCGCTTGCCTTCTGGCGGTTCAATTGTTATCGATCCAACTGAAGCCCTGACGTCGATTGATATCAACTCGGCTCGTGCGACCAAAGGCAGTGATATCGAAGAAACCGCACTCAACACCAACCTGGAAGCGGCGGACGAAATTGCTCGCCAATTGCGTTTGCGCGATCTCGGTGGTCTCGTGGTCATCGACTTTATTGATATGACCCCAGTTCGCCATCAGCGCGAAGTGGAAAACCGTTTAAAAGACGCTGTGCGTTTAGATCGCGCTCGCGTACAAATTGGCCGCATCTCTCGCTTTGGCCTGCTCGAAATGTCGCGTCAGCGCTTAAGCCCATCATTGGCCGAAGCCAGTCATCACATCTGCCCTCGTTGTAGTGGCACTGGTGTTGTCCGCGACAATGAATCCTTAGCGCTTTCTGTCCTGCGTCTGATTGAAGAAGAAGCGCTTAAAGACAATACCGCCCAAGTATTGGCTGTGGTTCCTGTGCCGATCGCTTCTTACTTACTCAATGAAAAGCGCCGCTCAGTAAACCACATCGAGCGTACCCAAGAAGTGAAGATCACCGTGGTGCCAAACTCCGATATGGAGACGCCACATTTTGATGTGATCCGCGTGCGCGAAGGCGAAGAATTCGACCTGTTGTCTTATCTGCTGCCACAGAAAATCGATCAAATGAAAGAAGCCGAAGGCCGTGAGACCCCAGTCTACGAACCTCAGCTCAAAGCGAAGAAAATCGAAGAGCCAGTACTCAAAGGCTTTGCTTCGCCCGCTCAATCGGCTCCAACACCAACACCGAATAAAGAGCCTGCCGCAACCCCAGCCGCGAATGAGAAAGCGACCGGCGGTTTATTTGGCTTTATTAAATCCATTGCTCAATTCTTGTTTGGTGGTCAAAGCAAACCGGCTGAGACTCAAGAAAACAGCAAAGTACAAGAACAATCTGCTTCACCAAGTACAGAAAAAGCTTCGAATAACGGTTATCAAGGTAACAAGCGTCGTCGCTCAAATCGCGATCAGCGTGCCGATAAGTCTCGCCAACCTCGTCGTAACCATCAAGACGAACAAAAAGAGCAAGACAACACCCATGCTTCGCCAGTAGCCAAAGCGGCGAAAAGCAAATCGAACTCGAACAGCCAAAAGCGCAAAACAAGCCAAGGCAAAAACGAGAAGGTCAAAGACACTCAAACTGCGGCTAAAAAGTCTAAAGTTGAGCAAAAAGGTCTAGAGATTGCGGCAGAGAAGCAAAACAGTGACGACAGTGTTGAGCACAATAAATCAGCGCAAAAAAAACCAAGCGTTAAGCAAGTTAAAGAACGCCGTTCTCAGCGCAAGTTAGAAAAATCGGTTCGAAGCAACAACAGCGCACCAAAAGCAACTGCTGCTGCTCAAGAGCAACCCCTTGCAGTCGAACCACAAGAGACAATGGCTCAAGAGCAACAAGGTGACAACAACACCGACAAAGCTCAAGAGAACAAAGGTCGTCGCAACCGTCGTTCGCCACGCCACTTACGCGCCAATGGCCAACGCCGTCGTCGCGGTCGTGATCGCAGACCAAACCCATTCCGCCTTCGCAAAGGGGGAGTCGCCTCACCTGAGATGGCCATGGGTAAAGTGATGCCGAAATACACCGGGAAAAAATACACAGAGAAAAAACCTGTCACACAAGAAGATAGCACGCTTAAAGTGACCAGTGGTGTGGCTTTCCCTGAAATGGCAATGGGTAAAATTGTCACACCTTCAGCCGCGATTACAGCGCCTGTCGCACCGAAAGCTCAAGCGCCAGAAGTGAACTTGACGTCGTCGACAACAAATGCTCCATCCGTTGCCCCAGTTGCCGAAAAAGCAGCAGAGCAACCAAAAGCCGTTGACCTGTCAATGTCCGATGCGCAGGTTCAAGATAAGCCTGTAAATCAAGAGGTACGCTCAAATACACCAGAGGATACTCAAGTGGCGAGCATCGATGAAACGCCAACGCAGGCTGTCGTCAATCAAGAAGTGGATACCAGTGAGTCTTCTGATTCACAGGTAGCAAGCGCGCAGAAAAAAGACAAACCTGCTCCCAGCAGCACTGCAAAGCCTACCTACAAAGGCCAAGCAAGTGCACCGATGACCAAAGCCGCTGGCAATGATGAAATCAAATCGATTACCATCAACGCAGCTCCATTGCGTGAAACGCGTTACCAAGGTCAAGCAGCTGGCGCGCTCAATGCCACTAACCGAGCACAAGCGGCGATGAGCAAAACCCAATAACGGTAAGGCATTCGGTCTAGATCCGACGCTAATAAAAAGCCAGTGGTTACCGTCACTGGCTTTTTTCTTTCCACTGTTTGCTTTTTTACAACAAGGAGCGGGCTCAATTGGATGGCAAATTATCCGTGCTAAATGTCGGCTATAAATTGATGTCCTTAATAGTTTATCGTACTATTTCGTTCTTATTGATTCCTGTCTTATTCTATTTGTGGTCAAAGATAACGCTGAAAAAAACCTGATAGCAAGACCTGCTTTTTTTATGAAAATAACCACCTAAGTAGTGAATCTACCAGTGAGATTCAAAGCGACGTTATCGAGTTTTTAACCCGCTAGGGTGGCAAGCTATAGAGTTCGATAGGTACTCTAGCCCGTCAATCGCGCTTTAACCATTGACGAGACTGACATGTTTCCTCTTTCACACTTGCATCGCGAACCAACGGCAAGTGATAACTTTTATTTAACCAAGAATGACTAACAGTATGTTTCAATTTCCCAAAATGTCTAAACACGGGGTAAAAAACGACACGCTTTCCGGGATCACCGTTGCTTTTGCATTGGTCCCTGAAGCAGTTGCTTTTGCCTTTGTCGCCGGTGTCGACCCTATGGTCGGCCTATACGCAGCCTTTATCGTTGGGCTCGTTACCTCCATCTTTGGTGGTCGTCCAGGAATGATCTCCGGTGCCACGGGCGCTATGGCCGTCGTCATGGTGTCACTGGTTGCACAATATGGCGTACAATATTTATTTGCGACCATTTTACTCGCCGGTATTTTGCAAATTCTCGCCGGTGTCTTCAAACTCGGTAAGTTTATCCGTATTGTGCCACACCCCGTCATGATCGGGTTTGTCAACGGCCTGGCGATCGTAATTTTCCTCGCTCAATTGGGGCAGTTTAAAACACCAGATCTCAGCGGTATGATGACTTGGTTACCGCATGATCAACTTTTACTCATGCTTGGCTTAGTCGCGCTAACGATGGCGATCATTCACTTTTTGCCTAAATTTACTACCGCCGTCCCCTCGTCGTTAGCCGCAATCGTAATCGTCACACTATTGGTCCAGGGCCTAGGCTTAGAAACTCGTACTGTGGTTGACTTCCTTCGTACTATGTCAGGTGATGTCAATGCCACTCTCGCCGGTGAACTGCCAAGCTTTGCCCTACCCGCTGTGCCGTTTACTTTTGAAACCTTGTACATCATTTTGCCTTATGCGGTTATTTTGGCTGCGGTTGGTTTGATCGAATCTTTGTTAACTCTCACTGTATTGGATGAAATGACCAATACGCGTGGCCAATCCAATCGCGAATGCATGGGCCAGGGCTTAGCGAACGTGACCTGTTCATTCTTTGGTGCCATGGGTGGCTGTGCCATGATTGGACAGTCAATGATCAATGTAAACTCAGGGGGTCGCGGTCGCTTATCTGGTATTGTGGCGGCACTGGGGCTGTTGTTCTTTATTTTGATCGGCTCAGGTCTTATCGAAATAATCCCCGTCGCCGCATTGGTCGGTGTCATGTTTATGGTGGTGATCGGTACATTCGAATGGGCGACCTTTAAACTGGCGCGCCGCGTACCGAAACAGGACTTCTTTGTCATCATTTTGGTCACGGCGGTGACGGTGGCGACCGATCTTGCCATCGCTGTATTTGTCGGCGTCATTGTCTCGGCCTTGATGTTTGCTTGGCAACACGCAAAACACACCCAAGCCGAGACCTGCATCAACGAACAAGGTTCTAAAGTGTACAAAATCAATGGTCCGGTCTTTTTTGGCTCAACCGCTCATTTCCTTGAGTTATTCGATGCTAAAAACGATCCCGACGATGTAATTGTCGATTTTGCGGCATCTCGTGTCACTGATCACTCTGCAATTGAAGCATTAGAGACACTGGCAGAGCGCTATGAAAATGCTGGTAAGACCTTACACTTACGTCATTTAAGCGCCGATTGCCAAGCCTTACTACACAAAGCTGGCCGTCTGATTGAAGTTGACGATAAAGAAGATCCTCACTACAAGGTGATCACTGACTCGCTGGCCTAATCCCCCGCGAGACATCTTCATTCAAAAGCCACCCTTTACCAAGGTGGCTTTTCTTTCTTTTGAGACCAACGCTTGACCAGGTTATCACTGGCTTGCTCAAGTAAATCAATCACCTGCTTAAAGCCTTCATCTCCACCGTAATAAGGGTCAGGAATCGCTTGTGGCCCAAGTTGTGCGTATTCGAGTAATAAATGTACTTTGACCAGATGCTCATCCTCTGCCATCGCCTGTAAATGAGCCAGATTGTCGTGATCAGCCGCCAAGATCAGGTCAGCCCTGTCAAAGTCTTGTTGCTGAACTTGCCTTGCTTTCAGGCCACTGAGATCATAACCGTGTAACTTTGCCGCCTGAACCGCACGTGGATCCGGCGCTTTACCTCGGTGATAATCGATCGTACCCGCGGAATCAATCTCAATATCGAGCTCAGCCTCTTGGCATTTTTTTTCGATAATGCTCTGCGCCGTTGGCGAGCGACAAATATTACCCATACACACGACTAATACCTTGAAGCGCTTGTTATTTACCATAGTGGTTATCCTCCTTTTTACCCCGTTAACATGTCAACTGTGACCAAGATGATTTATGATAAGTTTAACCTAGTCTATTTGAGATTAACCATGACAGATAACAAAGCACAACGCCACCAGCAACGCCAACAAAAGCTCAAAGCAACCGTCGATGATAAAATTGCCCAAGCGCAAAAAGAACAAGGTATTTTGCTGGTCATCACAGGCAATGGCAAAGGTAAGTCCACCTCTGGATTTGGCACAATTACCCGAGCGGTTGGCCACAACAAACGCTGCGCTGTGGCTCAATTTATCAAAGGTACTTGGGAAAACGGCGAAAAAAATGTACTCGAAAAACTCGAGGTGCCTTTTGCCGTAATGGCGACAGGTTTTACTTGGGAGACACAGAACAAAGAGACCGATACCGAGGCTGCCCAAGAGGTATGGCAAGTGTGTAAGCAATACTTATCCGACCCCAGTCTCGATGTCGTTTTACTCGACGAACTGACTTATATGATCACATATGGTTATATCGATTTAGAAGAAGTGCTTGAAGCGCTTAACCAGCGTCCTGCGATGCAATCTGTGATCATCACCGGACGGGCCGCCCATCGCCAATTGATCGAGTTAGCTGATACAGTCTCTGAAGTGAAAAATATCAAACACGCCTTCGAAGCCGGTATCAAGGCGCAAAAAGGCATAGATTGGTAGACATGCCAGTGCCGCCAGTGTCATTGGTATCAAACCTTGATTGACCATTTCAATTCAAGAAAAAACGGCCTAAGCATCACTGCTTAGGCCGTCGATAAATTAGTGAGTTAAGTGACTACAGCTGATTAATTAAACAAGCCTTTCAGCAACCCATCAACGGCTTGCTTCGTGTCTTCATCTTTAATTTTATCGGTTAACTTCTCAACCCCGCGCTCCACCTCTTTATTGGCTTTTTGCTTTAAGGCGTCACTAAAATCTAAGCCAATTTTCGGGTCGGTAAACTCACCGCTGATCTTAAGCGGGATGGTCAGGTCTTTTAATTCATCCGCGCTTTTGCCTCCTTGCCCTTGTAACGAGCCCACCAGAGAGGTGTTGAGCTTCATCGCCAAGGTTTGTTTGACAAAGGCAATATCCCCTTCGCCTAGCAAACGAAGTAACGGCGAGTACATCTGAATGTCGTCACTTGATGCGACTCCTTTGGCAATGTCGAAACTGGCCGACAATGAGCTAAAGTCAGTACTTTGAACTTCGCTGGCTTCACTGGTATCTTGACCTGTGTATTTGGCATAGCCGGTACGCAGCATTTTCGCAACATTAATGCCGTTAACCGCACCATCATCCAATTGAATCGCGACGTCACCGGTTAAGTTTTGCATGGCATTATCCGGGATCAAACTGCGGCCAGTTAACTTAGCGTTGATCGTTGTTTTGCCTTCTAACACGTCTTGTTGCGCCACCGCTTTCAACAACGGTAGCATTTGCACCCCTTTCACACTGACATCGGTTTGGTAACTCGCCGGTGTTTTACGACCATCGAGTTGCGCCGTCATTGCTAAACTGCCCTCGTACATCGACGCCTTAAAGGATGAAATATTCACGACACCATTGGCCGCTTTGAGTTTCAACGCCACATCGTTAAGCAGGATATTGTTCGCTTGTAATTGTTTAATATTTACCTGGCCATTGAGGTTCAGGGCTTGCAAACCGCTCAAGTCGGGCTCTTGTGTCGCTGCTGTTTTACTGCTGCTGGCCGAGTTTGCTTCGCTTTGGCTCGTCTCGTTGGTGGCGTTATCTGCCCCAGTGAGCTGATCCAGATTAAGCTTATCGCTATTGAGCACAAATTTCACCGCTAACTCTGGGTCTAAATTGACATCGACTTGGCCACTGACGACGTTGTCATTAATGCCTAAGCGGTCAAGCGTTGCGATGATATGCTGGCTATCCAGATCCATTCGGACCCCGCCACGATACTCAAGAGACATCGGTGATACCGGTAATGCCTGCCCGTTTAGCTGACCTGTCAACGATAATTGAGACAAGGTCACGCTGTTAAATTCTTGCGGCAAGGTCAATTCACCACCTAAGTTGACATCAAACTCAGTGTCATCCGCTTGGCCTTTTAAGCTAAGATTAAAGGGCGATGACTGGCCGACTTGCCATTCGTTCATGGTGAATAACAAGGCCTCAAGCTTCTGGGCTCCGGTATCTACATTGGCCTCAAAGCGAGTATCTTTGAGTTGATAGTCACTCAAATCCGCGGAGATTTTGAATTCGGTTTGCCCTTCAAAGTCAAACTCGATGGCGTTTTGTTGTCCTTGACCGCTAAAAGATAATTGGCTCCACTGATCAAAAGCAAACTCGGATAACGCCAAAGACAAATTCTCTAAACGGGTACTGCTGCCCGCTTGTTTATCAATAATACTCAGTGCCGCTTGGTTAATATGCACACCAGCAACGCGAATTTGCCAGCCCGTTTCACCGCTTTGAGCGTCGCTATTGTTTTGTAAGTCGCTATTGCTTTGTGAGTCAGCCTTTGTGGTCGCTTCATTGTTTTGCGCCTCAGGATCCGACGCTTTTGATGTCAGGGCATCAATATTGCGCTGGCCATCCGATAAGGTCTCAATATTGATTTGGGCGTTATCTAACACCACATCGCCCATGTTCAAGGTTTGATTCATCAACGGCAACAAAGACACATCGATGCTCACACGTTCAACAGACAGTAAGTTGTCGCTGTCAAAGCCGGCGGGGTTTTTCAATTGGGTTTGCCCCATTTCAAAGCCCAAAGTTGGGAAAAACTGCCAACCGATATCACCGCTTATCTGCAATTCGAGACCAGTTTGCTGATACACTTGTTGTTCAATTTGAGGTTTAAATTGGTTTGGGTTGACCAGCGTGACCAGCGCAATGAGTGCGCCACCGCTTAGCAGAACAAGAGCCGCAATGACCCACAGCAGTTTTTTCATAGCAAATCCTTGTATTGGTGATGATAACAGACACTCAGGTTATTCATCGTTACGCGTACATTATCGATAGAAATAACAAACTAATGTGACAAAACATGCATATAGAGTGCCGGTGTAGAAACTCTGGCTTTTTGCTCATTTTAATCCAGTGAGCCTATTGCTGCCATTTTAAGCGACCAACCTTCAGGCATAAAAAAAGTGGCCACATGAGCCACTTAACTATACTGTATTTTTATCAAACGCGTGTAAAAATCGAGTTAACTTAAGACTTTAACAAGCGAGCAATATGCGCTTTCAACACGTCAATCGCAATGCGGTTTTTGCCACCGCGTGGAACAATAATGTCGGCGTATTGTTTCGATGGTTCAATAAATTGCATGAACATCGGGCGTACGGTCTTCTGATACTGTTTTAACACTGATTCCATCGTACGACCGCGCTCTTCCACATCGCGTTTAACTCGGCGTAATAAACAAATATCCAACGGCGTATCCATAAAGACACTGGCGTGCATCAATTCGCGTAATCTAGGATCGGTTAACAGCAAAATACCTTCTAAAATAATCACTTTTTTCGGTGATAATGGTGTGGTATTGGCCGTTCTGGTGTGTTCTGTATAACTGTATTCAGGCACTTCGACGGTTTCACCCCGTAACAGTGCACTTAAATGTTCAACCAACAAATCGTGATCCATCGCATTGGGATGATCGTAATTGGTTTTCACTCTCTCTTCCATACTGAGGTGACTTTGGTCATTGTAGTAACAATCTTCCTTAATCACTCCAATTTGATGATCACCGACCTTGGCACGCAGTTCATTGTAAATTGTACTTGAGATGAGGCTTTTGCCAGACGCTGACGCGCCAGCAATACCGACGATGACGCATTGATTATTATCAGACATGAATGTGCACCCGAAACATGTTGGTGAGGAAAAGAATAAACCGCCTGATTATAAGAGCTTAACTCAGCTTATGCTAGGAACAATTCACAGATACCTAACGAATCGGCGCTTTGTGAATAAAAAAACAACACTCCGCGCCGTTCAAGAGAGATTAATCGCTATCTACCGCTTTAATGGCGATCGATGCCGGCCGCTCTCGCCCAGTCCAAAAAAGTTGCGCTGCGATGGTATCGGCTAATTGGTAATAGATCGTCGCTAAGCTATCAGTGGGTCTTGCCACGACCGTCGGACGGCCTTGGTCGATATCTTGACGAAGGTGCAAATGCAGGGGAATTTGCGCCAAAACACTTAAATCGTATTGCTGGGCGAGTTGCACTGCGCCTTGTTCACCGAAAATCGTTGAGTGATGACCGCAGTTTTCGCAGCGGTGATAGCTCATATTTTCCACGATGCCCAATACGGGGACATCGACTTTGTTAAACATCGCAACCCCTTTGACGGCATCGGCCAGCGCCAGGTCTTGTGGTGTCGTCACGACCACAGCACCATTAACCGGTACTTGTTGCGCTAGGGTCAATTGTATATCCCCGGTCCCCGGTGGCATATCGATTATCAAGTAGTCCAATTCAGGCCACAAGGTCTCGTTCAGTAATTGATTGAAAGCCTTTGAGGCCATTGGCCCTCGCCAGATTGCTGCTTCGTCGCTCGCGACCAGATACCCAATAGAATGGGCAAAAATACCGTATTGTTCTATCGGTTTCATCCATTTGCCATCAATGACTTGCGGTTTTTGCGCTTGAGTTCCCAACATTAAAGGTATCGACGGCCCATAAATGTCCGCATCGAGGATGCCGACCTTCACATCGTTATGTTGCAAGGCCAAAGCCAAATTAATCGCACTGGTTGACTTGCCTACTCCCCCTTTAGCGGAGCTAATCGCAATAATGTTTTTTACCTTGGCCAGCGACTTGTTCAGCGGGCTTTGCATCGGTTTGACATTCACCACCACCTCACTGTCAAGATCGGGCCACTGACGCGCCACCCAACCACTGAGGTATTCACTCAGCTCTCGATGAGCAAAAGGCAAGGTAATGACCAACTTTTGATCGACTAATTTGACTACGCCTGGCAGTTCACACCAATGCGCAGCCAGAGCAGGGTGCTCAATATTGGATAAGCTATCCACATAGTGTTGAATATCGTTCATTGTGTTACTCATCTGGCCGGTTATTTGCCCTCTATGCTACCACCGTATTAAAAGTGTCTAAACCCCGAAAAAACTGCAGGATTCACCGACCAGGCATCTTGGCGTGATGGGCTTGGTGCGGTAACATGGCAGATTATTTATTCTTTATCAAATAAGCGAAAATTAAGTATGGCTACTGAACCAAGAAAACTATTGGTCACTTGTGCTCTGCCTTACGCAAATGGCTCTATTCACCTAGGCCATATGCTTGAGCATATCCAAGCGGATATCTGGGTACGATACCAACGCCTGCGTGGCAACATCGTGAACTTCATCTGTGCTGACGACGCGCACGGCACGCCAATCATGCTTAAAGCGCAACAAATGGGTATCACCCCTGAAGAGATGATCGCGCAAGTCAGTAAAGAACACCAACAAGACTTTGCCGGTTTCGACATCAGTTTCGACAACTATCACAGCACTCACAGCGAAGAAAATCGCCAGTTGTCGGCCCATATTTACACTCAGCTCAAAAACAACGGTTTCATTTCTAGCCGCACTATTTCTCAGTTGTTTGACCCTGAAAAAGAAATGTTTTTGCCCGACCGCTTTGTCAAAGGCACTTGCCCTAAATGTCATTCTGATGACCAATACGGCGATAACTGCGATGCCTGTGGTGAGACTTATAGCCCGACAGATTTGATCAATCCTAAATCCGCTGTTTCTGGTGCAACTCCAGTCATGAAAGACTCTGAGCACTTTTTCTTTGACTTGCCTCAATTTGAAAGCATGCTCAAAGAGTGGACTCGCTCGGGCTCTTTGCAAGCAGAAACCGCGAACAAAATGCAAGAGTGGTTTGAATCAGGCTTACAGCAATGGGATATTTCACGCGATGCGCCCTACTTTGGCTTTGAAATTCCCGGAGAAAAAGGGAAGTTCTTTTACGTTTGGCTCGATGCGCCAATTGGCTACATGGGCTCATTTAAAAACCTGTGTGATCGCCGTGACGACCTCGACTTTGACGAGTATTGGCGCAAAGACAGCACTACCGAACTCTATCATTTCATCGGTAAAGACATCGTCTACTTCCACAG
>JBFGYW010000091.1:0-12242 GCA_041587235.1 Vibrio sp. | reverse complement strand
CATCCGCTGTTGCTGTGACGCGTCAGGGCCGTTGTGGCGGGATATAAATTCATTGTCAGTGTGCAAAGTTTGCAGTAAATCACTCATGGGACAGCCTTAATTCCATTAATATCAACGTAGGGTGGGGTTACTCTTCTTCGATGGTCGCTAAATAGACATCCGCGGCTTGCAAATTGTCTAACTCACTGTGATCGGCCAGCTGAATTTTTGCAATCCAACCGTCTTCATAAGGTGAATCATTGATAAGCTCTGGGCTGTCTTCTAAATCTTCGTTCACCTCAATGATAACCCCAGACACAGGGGCATAAATATCGGACGCGGCTTTTACCGATTCGACCAACGAAAAATTATCGCCGGCCTCAACCTCTTGCTCTATTTCAGGCAGTTCAACAAACACCACATCACCTAACATGGATTGTGCGTGTTCAGAAATGCCGACCGTGACTGTGCCATCGCCATTGTCTCGAACCCATTCGTGACTTTGTGAAAATTTGAGTGTCATTTCCATTGCAACATGCTCCTTGTATAACCGTCATTGTGGTGTGAATTGTGGGATAAGTGGATCATATAGGTTTACCGAGTCAATCCTTGCGGACAAACCGAAAACGACCTGTGAGATCACTCCATTTTTTATTCAATTATTACGCCAATAGCAGTAATGATCGAGCAATAAACATACCGATTAATCACAATGAATTCAATAAAAAGTTTCTTATAGGAAATATCGGTGAATTTAAAGCCAATCAACTACCGTTTATGGCAATATGCGGTATGATAAGAAAAAGACAAATAAACATGAGAATCGCCATGGAGAATGACATCCAAGATGAATACCCGTCATTAAAATTGGAAAAGCAATCAGACAGCGCAGTCGAGCCGTTAAAACTTGGTGAGCGCATTAAAGACATTCGCCAAACCCTCAACTACACCTTAGAAGACGTGAGTCAACGCACCGGTTTGGCGCGCTCCACCCTGAGTAAAATAGAGAACGAGCAAATTTCTCCAACCTTTCAAGCGATGCAGAAATTAGCGCAAGGGTTATCGATTGGCATGCCGCAGTTATTTGCGCCGCCGAAAAAGCGACAAGCCATGGGCCGCCGTGACATCACACGTTTAAATGAAGGTAAGCCACACCCCACGCAAACCTATGAACACGAATTGCTGGCAACGGATTTATCGAATAAAAAAATGATGCCATTTAAGAGCCGAATTCGAGCCAGACACTTTGATGATTTCCCCGATTGGGTGCGCCATGATGGTGAAGAATTTCTGCTCATTTTAGAAGGCGAGGTGACGCTGTTTACCGAGTTTTATGAACCCTTGTCACTGTGCGAAGGCGATTCGGTTTACTACGACGCCAACATGGGGCACATGCTGATTTCCACCAGTCAAGAAGACGCCTTGATTCTTTGGGTAACCTCAAACGGTTAATATCATACCGACATGGCAATGAACAAAACGCGATAGCTCTTACCTTCACTGAATGAGGCTGCGTTTAAAGCGACGGTTTTTTAACCATGCTCGCTTGACGAGCGGCAGAGAACATGGTTTATTTGTTTCCTATAGGAAACTTATGCTTTGATAGGGAGATCACCCATGACCGACGATGTGTTACTACAAACGCCACTTCACTCGCTGCACCTAGAAGCGGGGGCGAAAATGGTGCCCTTTGCGGGTTACGCCATGCCAGTACAGTATCCACTGGGCGTTAAAAAAGAACACCTGCACACCCGAGAGCACGCTGGCCTGTTTGATGTTTCACACATGGGCCAAATTATGGTTTCAGGGGATGACGCCGTGTCACTCCTTGAGACCTTGATCCCCATTGATGTCGAAGCGCTGCCGGTCGGCAAACAAAAATACGGCCTGTTTACCGCTGACACAGGCGGCATACTCGATGATCTCATGGTGGCAAGATTAGGCGAAAGCGAGTTTTTACTGGTAGTGAACGCCGCGACCAAAGCCGCTGACTACCAACACCTGCTTGCCCACAGCGCCTCGTTTTCCCAAGTCAGTGTGACGGCATTAGACGATCGCGCGCTACTGGCATTACAAGGGCCGCAAGCAGTTGACGTGTTGTCATCGATTTTTCCGGCGGTTGCCAGCATGCGTTTTATGGACGTGGTTACCCAAGCGTATGGCGGTGAGTCTTATGTGATCAGCCGCAGCGGCTACACCGGTGAAGATGGCTATGAAATCTTACTGCCCGCCACTCAAGCGACAGACTTTGCCAAACAATTGCTCAGCTTTGACGCGTGTCAATGGATTGGGTTAGGGGCGCGCGATTCACTGCGTCTTGAGGCGGGCTTGTGTTTGTACGGCCACGACATCAATGTTAACACTACACCGATTGAAGCGGCTTTATCTTGGGCGATCAGTCCGTCAAGACGCACTGGGGGCAGTAAAAGCGGGGGCTTTATCGGCGCTGATGTGATCTTAGCGCAAAGCCAGCAAGACGAGCTGAAGCAAAAAAGGGTCGGTTTGATCGGCGAAGCTAAAGCGCCCGTACGTGAAGGGTGTTTGTTGTTTGATCAAAACGACCAACAGATTGGTCATGTCACCAGTGGTACCAGCGGCCCGACGATAGGCAAGCCGATCTCTATGGGTTATATCGACGCGCAATACGCCAAGCTCGGCGAGGTGGTGTTTGCCGAAGTGAGAGGAAAAAAGCTGGCCATGACGGTCAGTAAAATGCCTTTTGTGCCAGCGAATTACTTCCGAGGCTAATGAGTTTCGAGGCTAATCCGCTTTGTAAAAAGAGAACAACGCAAAAGCCCCTCTGATGTGAGGGGCTTATTTTATCCATTGTCGAACGGCGGTTAATAGGGTTATCGCCGAACTAGTCCTCGTCTTCAATGGCGGCTTGATAACTCTCGGCGTCTTTGAGTTCGTCGAGCTCTTGAGGGTCTGCCATGCGGATAATGGCGATCCAGCCCGTTTCCTCTGGATCATCATTAATGAGCTCTGGGTTAGATTCGAGATCTTCATTGACATCGATGATCTCGCCGCTGATCGGCGCGTAAATATCCGAAGCCGCTTTCACCGATTCAACCAAAGAAAAATTTTCTCCCGCTTCCACTTCGTTGCCTATCTCAGGTAAATCAATAAACACCACATCGCCAAGCATACTTTGCGCGTGCTCAGAAATGCCCAGCGTGGCAGTGCCATCACCATTATCACGCACCCATTCGTGGCTATCACTAAAGCGCAATTGACTATTCATACTCTCTTCCCCTAATACGTGCGGCAACGGTTTTGCCCAGATGTTGGTAATGGCCAAACGCGATTGTCTCTTTGACATTCAACTCATTAGCCGTGATTTTTCCTGAGTGTAGACAGGCTTAGCGGGCTGTGCGAATAATAAACCCCCAATCTGTGAGTTATGACCACTTGGTTGAATATTTCTTTTTATCGGTAATCCCTTTATGCTGAGTAGAATAAAAACGGAACGCTCATTGGTTGATGGTGCGCCTTGGGTTCCGTTAAATGCCATTGTTTATTGGGTTATTGGGTTATTGGCTAAGGCAAACGACCGCGAGCAACCTATCATCATTGCATCGATGGCAGCCAAGACAAGGTTTCTGAGTGGTTTCTCGAGGCATGGAGCGCATTGCTCGGCCGCGAAGATAACGTCCACCAATCAGGCTTAATATCACAGAATGATGATGAACGGTTTACGAAAAGCCGGTATGGCATACACTTAGATCATGAGTATACGGAACGGAAAGCGGATGAAAAAACGTACAATTTTGTCTGGTCTCATCTTATCGGCATTGGCCGGGCAAGGGATGGCGACTGAGGAAACCTCGCAATATATCGTTAATGGTAATGACACGACCGTAACCGAATACCCCTCGATGGCGAGTTTGTATTACGACGCGTCAGAATACGGCAGCGGTTACTCGACCAGTCCTTATTGCGGTGCCACCATCTTAGATGATACCCACGTGATGACTGCAGCGCACTGTGTGGTATCGCTCACCGACGGAGAAAATTATTTTGCCGTGGTGGTGCCGCAACTTGAAGACGAAGAGGATTATCTCAACAGCACCTATTATCGGGTGAAAAACTTTTACTACCCCGATGATTACGTGCAATCTTCTGAACTATTGTACCCAAATGACATTGCAATCCTCGAGCTGGAAGAATCGATGAACGTCAGTGACAGCGATTATGTTGCCTATACCGAAGATGAAAGTTATCGCGATGCAGACAACACCTTTATCGCAGTGGGTCATGGCTACACCTCAACCAATGAAGACGATTCCACGGTATTGCAAGAAACCGACCTGATTTACGTATCTAACAGTACTTGCGAAAATGTTTTTGGTGATGAATTAACTGATGCGCAGATCTGTTTCGATGGCGAGTTAAATAGCGATACCGGGTTAAAAAATGCGGTCTGCTCCGGCGACTCTGGCGGCCCTGTGTATTGGATTGATGGCTCAAGCCAAACTCAAGTCGGGGTAACCAGTTTTGGCCCCACCACGTGCGGCAATCCCGATTTGGATGTCACCTCTGTGTTTACCGAAGTAAGCGATTATACCGATTGGATTGAAGATGTGCTCGACGGCAACGAAACGCCCAAACTGTCCGTTACCGAAGAGGATCGCGAAAACTACGATTTTGATGACGATTCGTCTTATGATTTTGACCCGCGTGTGTCTGCCGACCCTGACAGTTCGACCACTTTGTTTTCGTCCTCAGACGGCGGCAGTATTAACCTATTTGCCTTATTCGGCGGCTTAGCGCTATTGGGTTGGCGTCGACGTCAACAAGGTAAGCGTCGGTAAGGTGAGTATCAGCAAAGTTAACATGGCGTGCGATTTACCTTAGCAGCCGGCGGATCATAGCCCTTAATTCTGTGATTTGTGATTCAATAAAGACGAAAAAGGCCCTGGTTTTCAAATAGAAACGTGAGGGCCTTTTGTTTTTTAATCTTTCTTTAATGGCTTATTTAGCCGATTCGTCCATTTTATACACATCGGGGCGGCGGTGTCTTAAATTGGTCACCGAGCCTTCGGTATTGAGCTGTTTGAGCTTGGTTAAATCCACATCGGCAAAGATGATCATCTCTGTATTGGCACTGGCTTCGGTAATGATCGAGTCGTGGGGGAAGAAAATGTCCGAAGGGGAAAAGACCGCCGACTGGGCATATTGAATATCGACGTTATCCACCCGTGGCAAGTTGCCAACACTGCCACCAATTGCGACATAACATTCGTTTTCAATCGCGCGCGCCTGAGAGCACAAACGCACCCTTTGATAAGCGTTTTTGGTATCGGTCCAAAACGGCACAAAGATAATTTGCACCCCTTGCTCTGCCATCATGCGGCCAAGCTCGGGAAACTCGCTATCGTAACAAATCAAAATGCCAACTTTACCTGCATCAGTATCAAACACTTTGACTTGATTACCGCCATCGATCACCCAATCCTTCTGCTCATGGGGGGTAATGTGGATTTTACTTTGCGACTGAATATCGCCATCGCGCTGCAACAAGTAGGCGACGTTGTAGAGTTTCTCATCGTCAACCACTGGCATACTGCCTGCAATGATGTTGATGTTGTAAGAAATGGCCAGTTGCGACAGGCGGTTTTTGATCTCTTCACTGTATTGGGCGAGGGAGCGAATCGCTTCGACTGAGCGCTCCGAGTTGTGCAGTCCCATCAGCGGCGCATTAAAAAACTCCGGCAACAAGGCAAAATCGGCCTTGTAATTCGACAGCGAGGAAATAAAGAATTCTGCTTGATCAATCAAATCGTCAACACTTTCTATCGCGCGCATTTGCCATTGCACTACACCGATGCGCACTAGGCTTTTATCACCGCCGGGAGAATAATCGCTTTCTTCTTCGTAAAAGTAGTTATCCCACTCGAGTAAGGTGGCATAACCATGAGATTTGCTGTCTTCTGGCAGGTAATTGCGCATCAAACGTTTGACATCAAAGTCATTAGAAAGCTGGAAAGACAAAATCGGATCGTGAATTTCGTGGCGTTTGACTTTGTTGATGTATTCCATCACGGTGAGTTCATCGGCGTGAAGGTGGTAATTGGGAATACGGCCGCCAGCGAGAATCGCTTTAAAGTTCTCGCTCATACACAATTCTTTGCGCGCATCATACAGACGTCGACCAAGGCGCAATCCCCGATAATCAGGATGAACAAAGACATCGAGTCCGTACATGGCATCGCCAGACGATTGGTTTTGAATCACATTGTTTTCGGTAATGATATCGGTATAAACGTGGGGCAGAGAAAAGCGATTGTAATCCACCTTGATGGTCAATGCCGCCCCGACAATCTTGCCGCCATCTTCAATACAAATTTGACCCTGTGGAAATTGGTGGATTAAGTCCATGATGGTCATACGTGGCCAAGCGCCGCCGACATCAGGAAAAACCAAATCCATTAGGGTTTCGAGTTGTGGATAATCCGTCGCTTCAATTGGACGGAGTGTCAAACGGGGTGAAAGTGTATCCATAGTGATCGTGATCCTTTGTGCAAAATTTTCTCGCGAGAGTCGGGGGCGTGAATCCAGAAGGCATGGTGCGTTGCCGGGCAACCTTGACAACGGGACGTTAATGAAACAATGACAGAGCCTTGAGCACATTCGTCATCACACGGCGTATCGACTCGAATCTATAAACTACCACAATTGTGTTACGTGAGTGTCAAATCATTGAATTGTTTTATTTTTCACCATGAATACGCAATTGAATTTTGATTTTTTGTCTGACTCTTTGCTACTCTACTTTAGTATTCAATTGGATTGAGGCCACCATGAAACCATTTCTCTTGGCGATAACTTTGTTATTGACTTTTTCGTCGTCGCTATCGGCGCAAGAAAGCACGCCGTATAAATCACAAGACATGCTCGATAAGCCTTTGATGGAACGATATATTATCGATGAGTTAAAAAGCTTGCGCACCGATCAGCAAGATTTGGAGCGCCGTTTAACCGTGCAATTTACTAATCGCGAATTAGAAGTCGCAGACAAATCACTGAACTACGCCAACGTGACCGTCACCTATTTCTTTTACATCATTGCTGGTGTTGCGTCGCTGATCGCCTTGATCGGATGGCAATCGTTAAAAGAAATTAAAGTGCGCACCCGAGAAATGGCGGAGCAGCGCCTTGATCGCATTGCCAAAGAATACGAGAAAAAATTTGTTGCCCTTGAGCGCGATCTCAAACGCAAAACTCGCACCATCAGTGACAACAACAAAGAAATCGAAATCATTAACGAATTGCACAACTTGTGGCTAAGAGCGCAAAGCATGCAAACGCCAGAACAACGCGTTGAAGTGTATGATGAAATTCTCAAACTTCGTCCTGGCGATCTTGAGGCCTTAACCTACAAAGCCGATGCGGTAATGGAAATGAAGGAATACCACTGGGCCTTGAGCTTGTCGAATCGCGTGCTGGATCTCGACGATTCGAACGGACCGGCCTTGTATCAACGCGCTTGTGCGTACTCTCGTTTGGGCGCAGAAGAGCAAGCGATAGAAGATCTCGAAAAAGCGATTGATGCCAGCCCCTCGGTACGCGATCTGATCAACGAAGAGCTTGACTTTGAATCGTTACACGGTAACCCAAGATTTGAAGCCTTGCTGCCAAACGAAACACCGCAGGCTTAAGCGCATTGTTCGCCAGCCGACTTCTCCCCGTTGCGCGCTGATTTTACCTCCTCGTTAGCCGACCTTTTCAGGCTAACAAACAGGGAGAATCACGCGCTATCGAACCTATGGCGATTGGTATTCAAGGTGATGTGTATGGCCTTGTTGGTCGCGTTTTATTCGTTCGCCATGTAAGCGGGTTTGGTTTTGACACTGATGACCAGCATGTAAAAACAAGTTGAAAGCATGGTCAGCAATAAATAATACGCCATACCTGCCTGATCACGTGCAAACCAACTGGCCAACACTGGGCCAATCACCGAACCAATGCTGTACATAAACAACATCCACTGAGTGACGTGAACAATTTGTGATGCATGCGCGTGTTGGCAAGCTAAGTTAATCGCAATCGGATATAAGGCAAAAGCGGCCATCCCCAGTATGAAAAACACCAAAGCCAGCGAAAGCAGGCCGCTGCTGAGGATCATACTGGCACTGGCAATGGCGCCAAGCAAACAAAATGCGGCCATTAATAAGGTTTTAGACAGCCATTGACTCAGCCAAGGAATGGACAGTTGAACCAAAAAGCCGCCTAACATCATACACGCCATTAATGCACCAATGCGATCAGAATCGATCGCGCGCCGCGACAATTCCAACGGCATTAAGCCATAAAGACTGGCCAACAGCAGCCCAGAAACTACAGATCCAATCATGGCACTGTGCGTGATTTTGGTGACGGCATAGGGCGCCGATACCACGTCAACTTCTGGCATTGCGATTGACTGTGGCGGTTTGGCTTTCAATAACACCCCTGTGGCCAGTAGCATGAGCAAGGCCGAAAAGAAAAACGGCCAGTGATGCTCAAAGGGGATCTTACCGATGAATAATTGACCACACATACCCCCGCCGTATAAGGTGATCATATAAAAGCCCAACCGCTTGGCTCTTTGTTGCTGTTCGCTTTGCATCAACCAAGACTCGACCGCGACAAATAAAATCGCCACGCTGATCCCGGCCAAAAAGCGCAAACCGAGCCAAGCGATGGGATGAGTGAAAAAGGGCATCAAAACTAAAGTGAGCCCAAATGCCCACAAACTGACGATAAAACTGCGCTTATTACCCCAAGGTTTGATCAAAGACTCGGCTTTCACAGAGCCGAACAACAAGCCCAAGTAAAAGGCGCTGGTCAACCAATGAATAAAGTCTTGTGCAATGCCATAATCGACGCTGATAAGCGGGATGACGCTCATGATATAGCCGGCGGCAAAGGCATAAATAGCCAGTGCCATCAAGGGCCAAGTAATTAAAGGGACCGTAAAACGTTGCATGTGAGTCATTCAATTGAAAGGAAAATCATTGCGACTATGCCGAGTTTTTTCGATAAAAGACAATCAAATATTTTATTGGTAACGATAAAAAATGGTGTGCTTTTGACGTAAGTTTTTGACGTAAAAAGTGCCGAGTAAATAGTCAATCAATCTCATAGATAGGGCGGGGCTATTTAGGGCTTGGTATTCGACTGTCTTTTCTATAGAATGTGCAAACTGATAATGATATCCGTTATCAATTACATTCACCGAGTATAACGACTGACAATAATGAAAAAACTTGCTAAAGCAGGCGTTGTCCTGATGTGTTACGGCTTCATCTCTATTGGCCATGCTGCTAGTTACGATAAAGCGGAATCAGTGCAGAGCCAGACCAACACCGACTCACAGACCAGCCAGAAACGAATCGATAACAGTGCAGAAATCAGCGCGCAGACCCGCGCGGATATCGAACAGTTGCAGGCAGAAATCACCAATTTGAAGGTGTATCAATCTCACTTGGACAAAATGGTGCAGAGCCAAGACAAAGAGAAAAGCAGCCTTCAAGAGCAGATAGACCAAATTCAAGCCACCCGTCAAGGGATTGTGCCTTTGATGTACAAGATGCTCGACGAGCTCGAAAACCAAGTTCAGCAAGGCCTGCCGATCCAGCGAGCGAGTCGCCTACAACGGGTAGAAAAACTGCGCACGACCATGACCCGTGCTGATGTTAGCGACGCCGAAAAGTTTCGTCGCTTGCTCGAGGCCTATCAAATTGAGCTGAGCTATGGCAGTAAAATGGGCCACTATGACGACCAAATTACCCTCAACGATGGCAAGCAAATCGAAGTCAGCGTGATGTATCTTGGCAAGGTGTCTTTGTTGGCGCGAGCTCTCGATCGTCAAACATACTGGTACTGGGATCAAAGTCAGCAGCAATGGCAAACCCTGGAGTCTGGTTTTGAGGCGATCGATCGCGCCTTTGACGTGGCCGATAAAAACACCACGCCGACCTTGCTCGACTTACCACTCTCATTGTCACTCAACGAGGAAGAAAAATAATGAAAAAAGCATCGTTGACTATGTTGGCGTTGAGCGCCTTGTTACTCAGTGCCAACAGCAGTGCAGATTTAGTGTCGAAAGCGACGGAAAATCAGCAACAAACCCAAGCGCATAACCGCGAACGCGAACAGAATTTTGCCGCGACAGAAAAAGCCCTTCTGGCGCAAAAAAAGCAATTGCAACAACAACGCGACCAGTTGCAGCGCAACATTGATACCCTGAGTGACACCTTAGGTGACAATGAAAAACAACTGGCGCAACTGCAACAAGAGCTCAACCTCGCCAGTGGCAGTTTAGGCGAATTGTTTGGCGTGGTTCGCCAACACGCCAAAGAAGTGAAAAACGCGCTCACCGATGCGGTGACCACCATTGACACTGAGCACAGCACCGAGGTTATCGATCGCATTGTTGCGGCAGAAACCTTACCGACCATGACGCAACTGACCGACTTTTGGCAGGTGCTCAGCGAGCAAATCACGCGCAGCGGTCAAGTGCATTTTGCCGAGGTTAATTTCGTCGATGGCAAAGGAAACATTGCGCCCGTCAACGCTGCGACCGTGGGTAATTTTGCTCTGGTCACGCCTCAAGGGGTGGCCGAGTGGCAAGCGAAAACCCAACAAGCGCGTCTTTATGAGCAATTACCCGCTCGCGGTTTGACCTTGGATAAGCTCACTTCTCCAAATCAGTCGCCGGTGGTGGCATTGTTGGACCCAACCAAGGGCGAGTTGTTTGCACAGCTAAAAAACAAACCGACGCTGACCGATCGCCTGGTGGCCGCAGGCGGGGTAGGTAAAGTCATTCTCGCGCTCTTGGTGGTGGGGTTAGTGATTGCCCTGTATCGCGGTTTTGTGTTGCTCAAGACGCGTCAGTCGATTGTCAAACAGCTAAAAACCCCGCAAAGCCCGCAAGATAACCCCTTGGGCCGTGTTTTGTCGGTGTATCAAACCGAGCAGCAGCGCAGCGTCGAAGCATTGGAATTGCGCATGTTAGAAACCATTGTTGACGAACAAGCAGAATTGGAAAAAGGCTTGTCGATGCTCAAATTGCTCGCGGCTTTAGCCCCGATGTTAGGCTTGTTGGGCACGGTCACCGGCATGATTGAAACGTTTCAGGTGATCACCCAGTTTGGTAATGGCGATCCTAAAGTGATGGCTGGCGGCATTTCGATGGCACTGGTTACGACGGTACTTGGTTTGATTTCGGCGATTCCTTTGCTCTTGGCTCATAATCTGCTTAGCTCACAAGCACAGGCGTTGCGCCATATCTTAGAAAAACAAGGCATTGGTCTGGTGGCTGAGCAAGCCGAAGCCAATGATCGTGACATGGCGGGAATGAAAACGGCATGATGGAGTGGTTCAGCGACATGCTGCCAAGGTTAGCCCAGCCTTTTCAAAGCCTGAGCGCCTTGCAGCAATTTATGCAGCAAGGCGGGCCAATACTTTGGTGGCTTGCCTTAGTGGTCATGGTGTATTGGCTACTGTTGATTGAGCGTATCGCGTACCTGTTTTTTACCTACCCCAGTCAGCAAGCGCATTGGGTTGAGTGTTGGCAACAGCGCCGCGATCACCACTCTTGGGCCGCTTTGGCGATTCGAGATCGCTGGCTGTCACAAGCGCGCTTATCTCTGTTCAAATACCTCGATTTTATTAAGGTGTTGGTCGCCATTTGTCCTATGTTGGGCCTACTCGGTACGGTCACCGGTATGATTTCGGTGTTTGATGTAATGGCGGAGCAAGGCAGTAGCGATCCCAAATTAATGGCCTCAGGGATTTCCCTTGCCACTTTGCCGACCATGGCCGGTATGGTAGCCGCATTAGTGGGGATGTTTATTCATGCAAGATTGCACAAGTTGTGTATTAAGCGTACACACCGTTTAGAAAAATTATTAAGGAGTCGTTCATCATGAGGTTGGGCAGACAATCTTCGACCAGCGAAGAGGCGACCATCGATCTAACGCCTATGTTAGATATCGTTTTTATCATGTTGATCTTTTTTATTGTCACTAGCTCATTTGTCAATGAGTCTGGGGTTGAGGTGAATCGACCGAGCGCGTCGCACGCCACCAGTCAAAAGGGGGCGAGCATCATGGTCGCAGTGACCGCCAATGATGAAATTTATGTCAATAAACGCGAAGTCGATCCAGAGCGTCTCCAAGCCTCTATCGAACAGCTTATTACCGATAAAGAAACCGCGGCGGTGGTGATTCAGGGTGATGAGCTCGCGCAAAATGGCACCATAGTCAAAGTGATTG
>JBFGYW010000090.1:0-12297 GCA_041587235.1 Vibrio sp. | reverse complement strand
CTAGTGTCGCTTTGTCACTGTTAAGTACAATGAAAACTATCAAATTTGGAGCGACACACGAGGTTCGAACTCGTGACCTCAACCTTGGCAAGGTTGCGCTCTACCAACTGAGCTAGTGTCGCTTTAACAACGTTTCCGCTGTTTAGGGCTGCGAATTATAAGTGCTTTTTTTTGTGATGCAAGTCCTTCTTACACTTTTTTTGATTTTTTAGTTCAATCGCTGCAAAAATAGTCAAAAAAAGGCATCAATCAGTATTTCGCGAGATCGTCGATCTCGCGACGCTATTTTTATGGTTAAATTTTGAACACGTTCTCACGGTAATATTTGAGTTCAGCAATCGAATCGCGGATATCATCTAGAGCTAAATGACTGCCTTTTTTGTTGAGGCCATCTAATAATTCGGGCGACCAACGTCTCGTCAACTCCTTGATAGTACTGACATCAAGATAGCGGTAGTGAAAATACGCCTCAAGCTCTGGCATATCTTCGACCAAAAATCGGCGATCTTGCCCTATGCTGTTGCCACAAATCGGTGACTTACCTTTCGGAACCCACTGTTCGAGAAACGCAATGGTTTCTGCAGCTGCTTGAGCTTCATTGATTTCACTCTGACGCACGCGATCCACCAAGCCGCTTTCGGTATGGGTTCGAGTACACCAGTCGTCCATTTTGGCCAATTCGTGCTCGGGTTGGCTAATAGCAATCACGGGACCTTCTGCTAGCACATTGAGCTCAGCATCGGTCACTATCGTGGCAATTTCGATAATTTTATGAGTCTTAGGATCTAATCCTGTCATTTCAAGATCTATCCAAATCAAATTTTGTTCATTGGCTGACATCAGTACGACCTATTTGTTTGACGGTAAAAAAGGTAATATAGACTACATTAGCAAAATAGATAGGTGCGCTCCAAACGATCTCACAGATTGTTGTGTTCACCCTCACTTTTATCAATTGAGCATTCACTGTGGCAAAAAAGAAGAAATTAACCAAAGGTCAGGTAAGACGCGTTCGCAATAATCAGCAAAAAAAGCTGAAAAAAGAAGAGCAAGTTCAATGGGATGAACATATGCTTGGCGATCTAAAATCCGGTTTGGTGATCACTCGTTTCGGCCAGCATGCCGATATTGAAGATCAGGATGATGGTCAGATCCATCGCTGTAACTTACGCCGTGGCATCGAAAGCCTGGTGTCAGGCGATCGTGTGCAATGGCGCATTGGTTTAGAATCTATGGCCGGCATTTCTGGTGTGGTTGAAGCCGTGGAACCGCGATCTTCGATGTTGACTCGCCCAGATTATTACGATGGTTTAAAGCCAGTGGCTGCCAATGTTGACCAGATGGTCATTGTCTCCGCCGTATTGCCCGAGTGTTCACTCAATATCATCGACCGCTACTTAGTCGCGGCACACACGTTAAATATCGCCCCGCTGCTCGTGCTCAATAAAGTTGATTTGCTCGACGCCGAGCAACGCAAAGCGCTAGAAGAACAGCTCAGCCTTTACACAACACTGGGCTATGAAGTGCTGATGGTCAGTAAAGAAACACGTGAAGGCATTACACTGTTGGAGCAACACTTACTCGATAAAAACAATATTTTTGTCGGCCAATCTGGAGTAGGAAAATCCAGTTTAGCCAATGCCATCATGCCAGAGCTCAATATTGAAGAAGGTGCCGTGTCAGAAAACTCGGGGCTTGGTCAACACACAACGACCGCTGCGCGTCTTTATCACATCCCTTCGGGCGGTAACTTGATTGACTCCCCTGGAGTTCGTGAGTTCGGCCTTTGGCATTTAGAACCAGAACAAATCACCGAAGCCTATCGCGAATTTGAGCCTTATTTAGGGGGGTGTAAGTTTCGAGATTGCAAGCACAAAGACGACCCGGGCTGTCTATTACAAGACGCTGTGGCTCGCGGGGAAATCTCGCCAATCCGCTTTGAAAACTATCACAAAATCGTAGACAGCATGTCGGAAAACAAAGCCAATCGACAGTACTCTCGCGACAAAAGTTCCGATCTGTCATAGCGACACTATATTACCCATATCGGCTTGTGTTTATTCGCTGACAAGCCCAGAAAAGTTGAGTAATATCGAGCTCTTGTCTAACAATAGACCAATCGCAAAGACAGGTGATTGGCATTTCAAACACTTTATCGGAAGACATCATGGACAAATTTAAAGTTGGGTTGCAATACTGGTTACCACAACACGGATTAACTCGCTTAATGGGAAAGTTGGCCGAAGCTCGCGCTGGAAAATTAACTACGTGGGTGATCCGTTGGTTTATCAAACACTATCGCGTCAACATGGCCGAAGCCAAATTCAGTGACCCAGCACACTTTGCCACCTTTAACGACTTTTTCACTCGCGAGTTAAAAGAGGATGCTCGTCCTATTGAGCAAGACAGTGAGGTGCTCGTGCATCCTGCTGACGCTTGTGTCAGTCAATTCGGCCCCATCGATTCAGGCCGTTTAATTCAAGCCAAAGGACATGATTTCTCAGCACAAGAGTTACTTGGCGGCGATGCTGAACTGGCGAAGGAATTCGACCAAGGCCAATTTGCGACCTTGTATTTATCGCCGAGTGATTATCACCGAGTTCACATGCCTTGTGACGGAACCCTGAGACAAATGATCTACGTACCAGGTGATTTGTTCTCCGTTAATCCACTTACTGCGCAAAATGTACCGAACTTGTTTGCTCGTAACGAACGTGTCGTCTGTATTTTTGATACCGATGTCGGTCCGATGGCACAAGTCTTGGTTGGTGCGACCATAGTGGGCAGCATTGAACAAGTTTGGGCTGGAACCGTCACCCCACCCCGTGGCAGTAGTGTCTACAAATGGGACTACCCTGCTCAAGGTGAGCGCGCGGTTACCTTGAAAAAAGGCGAAGAAATGGGACGTTTTAAACTCGGTTCAACTGTGATTAATCTCTTTGCCAAAGATGCCATTCTCTTTGATGACAGTATGGGCAATGATGTGACGACTCGTCTCGGTACACCTTACGCCAAACGGGCATAAACAGCGCTGATTGGGCAGTGCTCTAATAAGCCACACTTGTTACCTCACGCTATCGTGACTCGAGGCTCAAAAACTCGTATCGAGTCACGATGATAGTAAGGCCTCGTCTCTTGAGGCGATTACAATGGAATAAATGTCAATGGGATATGAGTATCTCGCGCTTGGCGCGGCCTTTTTGTGGGCAGTGTCGACTTTGCTGTCTGTACAACCCGCTTCTCACCTTGGTTCCTTTGCTTACAGTCGCTGGCGTATGGCCTGCAGTGCCGTCATGTTATCGATACTCGCTTGGTGGACAGGTGGGTGGCAGAGCTTCGAAGCTTGGGCATTATTACCCATGGCTTTATCGGGTTTAACCGGTATTTTTATCGGCGATACCGCGTTATTTGCTTGCTTCAATCGCATGGGGCCCCGACAAGCCGGATTATTATTTTCATGTCATGCGGTTTTTTCTGCGCTGTTGGGCTATTGGATTTTTGCCGAGACCATGACCCTATGGGAATTATTTGGCGCCCTATTAGTGTTTTCTGGCGTGGTGACCGCGATATTTTTCCGCAGTAAAAAGCCCACTCATCAACTGGAAAACCTGAAAGGTTCGATGACCCTTGGTGTCTCACTTGGCCTATTGTCTGCATTGTGCCAAGCTTTAGGCGGAGTCTTTGCCAAGCCCGTGGTCGATGCCGGGGGCATTGATCCCGTGGCAGCTTCTGCAATTCGCATGATCACCGCCTTTTTCGCTCACTGTGCCCTCTGGCTAGTTGGCTTTAAAGTCACTCGAGCGCTGACACCGATCAACGGACGTATTTTTTTAATGACCGCCCTCAATGCCTTACTTGCCATGGTCGTCGGCATGACCTTGATCTTGTTTGCACTGCAAAAAGGTGATGTCGGTATGGTCGCGTTATTATCCTCAATGACTCCGATCATGTTACTGCCTTTGTTGTGGTTTTACACCAAACAGCAACCGAGTATTTACGCTTGGTGTGGTGCCATCATTGCCGTACTTGGCAGTGCAATATTAGTCAGTTAACTGGCCCTACGCCGTTCATTTGGCAGCGGCGTACATCATTGTTAACCACTCACCGCAGTCTCACTGACATAAAGACGCTCTTATCCTATGAATACCGGCGATCTGTGCCTTATTAGCACTACATCGTTGAGTGATCTAAATCACATAATCACTGGTTTTTTCACTGCAGTCTGGTTAATCTGTCCGCGATGAGCACAAATGATTTGCGACTGCTTAGACACCATCGCAACAGTGTGACTGTGCTCATTCGATTTAAACACCACATTTTAAGAAGATAGTACACCTCCTTCAAAGTCTCGCTTTCTTCACTTTTTCAACTGGGTACACAATGCATTTTGGTTACTTTTGTATTTTGATTTCAACGCTGTTTTTTAGCTCGATTGAAATCGTCTTAAAACTCGTCTCTGCTGACTTTAATCCTCTCGAACTCAATTTTCTGCGCTTTGCCATTGGGTCAGCCATGCTTTTTCCTTTAGCCTTGAGTAGCTTAAAGCGCCTTAACATGCGCATTCAAGCACATCATTGGCCGCGATTTTTCTTCACTGGTTTTTTGTGTGTTGTGGTCAGTATGACCTGTTTTCAACTGGCAATCAGCTACACTCAAGCCTCTATTTGTCGCGATTTTATTCAGCTGTAATGCCGTTTTTGTCATTCCGCTTGCTCATTGGTTACTCAAGCAAAAAATGACTTGGCTCAGTGTCGGCTCCCTGCTGCTGAGCGTTATTGGCATGGCGTTTATTCTCAACCCAGAGCATATGCCCAATGCAACGGGTGTCGTGTTAGCTTTGATCTCCGCTTTAGCTTTTGCGCTTTATGGTATTACCGGCCAAGTAGGCCAAAAGAAACACGGTTACAACGGCTTAGTACTGACTTTTTTCAGCTTTTTCGCTGGCTCACTAGAAATGCTGCTGCTGATGTCACTGACTCACCTTCCTGCGGTGTCTACGGGGTTAGTACAATTGGGCTTGGGGCAATTTAGTCAATTGCCGATCATTGACGGGATCAGTTGGCAAAGTTTACCAACGTTAATTTATCTCGGCATTTTTGCCACTGGATTTGGTTATGCCTGCTACTTCATGGCGATGGAGCGCACATCCGCTGCGACCACATCAGTCATTTTTTATATAAAGCCCGCTTTGGCTCCGATTCTCGCTCTGCCAATTCTCGGTGAAGTCTTACACATCAACACCGTCATTGGTATTGGATTTATCATCGCTGGCTCTGCGTTAATGCTTTTTGCCAAGCCTTTGCTCAATTGGCAAAACAACCTGCGTGCACACCGCCAACTCCACAGTTAAACGAGCGATAAACGCATAAAAAAAGTCCCGCATATGTGATGCGGGACTGTTTGCTCTGTCGCTAAGACATGGGTGATTAACCGATGTTATTTAACCAGAGATTGACCTGTCATTTCTTCAGGTTGTGGCAAGTCTTTTAACGCCAACATGGTTGGAGTCAAATCAGACAAACGACCGTCATCTCGCAACTCGATGTCTTTTTCACCAACGTAAACAAGAGGTACAGGCAAGTTGGTATGAGCGGTATGAGCACCACCGGTTTTTGGATCAACCATCATTTCCGCGTTACCGTGGTCTGCAGTGACAAGCATTTGACCGCCCACTTCGCGAATCGCGGCCACAACCTTACCGAGACACTCGTCAACGACTTCAATTGCTTTCACTGCCGCTTCATAAACGCCAGTATGACCGACCATATCTGGGCTTGGGTAGTTACAGATGATACTGTCGAACTCACCGGATTTAATCGCTGCGACGAGTTGATCAGTCAATTCGTAAGAGCTCATTTCAGGCTTGAGATCGTACGTGGCCACTTTTGGTGACGGAACGATTTGACGACGCTCACCGGTAAACTCTTGCTCTGCACCACCGTTAAAGAAGAAAGTGACGTGCGCGTATTTCTCTGTTTCTGAGATACGCAATTGCGTGTGACCTTGCTTAGAAATCCACTCACCGTACGTGTTTTCCAAAGACGCAGGCGGGAACGCTGTCTTCAACGGAATATCAGCTGCGTATTCTGTCAACATCACAAAGTTGATGCTTGGGAACACAGCGCGTTCAAAGCCATCAAACTCCGGTACAAAGGTACGAGTGATTTGACGTGCGCGGTCGGCGCGGTAGTTCATAAAGATCACGCTGTCGCCATCTTGAATAGCAGAAGACTCTTGGCCTTCGGCTTGGATCAAGGTCGATTTGACAAACTCGTCGTTTTCTTCGCGTTGGTATGCCGCTTCTAGGCCTTCCATCGCAGACGCAAAAGTAAACTCTGCTTTACCTTGGGTCATTAGATCGTAAGCTTGTTGAACGCGATCCCAGTTGTTATCACGGTCCATTGCATAGAAGCGACCAATCAGGGAAGCAATACGACCTTTGCCACTTTTCTCGAACAGCTCATCAAAGCGTTTTAGGGTTGCAGAAGCACTGCGCGGCGGTGTATCACGACCGTCTAGGAAGCAGTGAAGGAACACTTTTTGCGCACCGCGAGCAATGGCCATTTCAACCGCAGCATAGATGTGATCTTCATGTGCGTGTACACCACCAGGTGACATCAACCCCATAACGTGGACGGCTTTATCGGCTTTCACAGCAGAATCAATCGCTTCAACCAATGCAGGAGTCTCAGTAAACTCACCGTCTTGGATAGATTTACTGATTCGAGTAAGGTCTTGATACACGACTCGACCCGCACCGATGTTGGTGTGACCGACTTCAGAGTTACCCATTTGACCATCGGGAAGACCGACATCAAGACCTGAAGCAGTAATTAGGGTGTTTGGGCATTCCGCCATCAGTGAATCCATCACTGGGGTATGAGCATTGGCAACCGCATTGCTCTCTAGTTCTTCGCGATGGCCGTAACCATCGAGAATCACTAAAGCGATTGGCTTCTTCGCAGACATAGTTGAGACCTCGTAAATTTTTCAAAGAGTCACCGGACTCTTAACTTTAAAACTCAGGTAACTTTACTACAATTTATCCCCAAAACTGTAGCGGATATCGAAGAAAAGTGCGTAAAAATCGTCGCTTTCCAAGAAAACTTACTACTGTCTTGATGTAAATCAGGTAAAGCATTACGGGTTATTATACGCCTTTTTTATTTCGGTCTCGACGGGAATCCGTATTGCGATGATTTTTTTTCTAGCGAGTGATTGAATGTGCGCTAACGCACGTTGTTGAGCTCGATTAAGCGCAAGAAGGTCGTTATACTCCTTGCTCATTGATTTTAATTCCAGTCTATAGAGCAGCGGACATGCAAGAGTATATTGATTTTTTCCAGAACAACATGATTCTTTCCTTAGTATGGTTAGGTCTATTGATCGCCGTTATTTCAATGACGATCAAAACAAGCAGTGCAGCTTACAAAACCATTAGCGCTCAACAAGTGACGCACCTCATCAACAAAGAGGAAGGTGTGGTAGTTGATATCCGCAGTAAAGATGACTTTAAACGTGGCCATATCATTGACTCATATCACGTTTTACCAACGGATATCAAAGAAGCTCGCTACCCAAGCCTTGAAAAGAAAAAACAAAGCCCCATCATCTTAGTATGTAAGTTGGGCAATACCGCACAACAAAGTGCCAACGAATTAGTCAAAGCGGGTTTTGAAAATGTTCACGTCCTAAAAGGCGGGATCAGCAGCTGGCAAGAAGCTAACCTCCCTTTGATTCGCGGTAAAAAATAACCCATCACATTATGTTCGCTGCTTTTGTCTTTAATTTGTCAACTTAAGCAGCGACAATTTCGATTTGGCTCAGTAAGATGCTGAGTATGATTATTTAAAAAGGATTCACTCATGGCTGATGCAGCACCACAAGAAGAACAAAACTTCGTCATTCAACGTATTTTTCTAAAAGATGTTTCTTTTGAAGCACCTAACTCTCCAACTATGTTCCAAAAAGATTGGAACCCTGATGTGAAGTTAGACCTTGATACTCAAAGCCGTGAGCTGGGTGAAGGGGTTTACGAAGTGATTCTTCGTCTTACTGTGACAGTCAAAAACGCAGAAGAAACCGCCTTCCTATGTGAAGTACAACAAGGTGGTATCTTCACAGCGAGCAATATGGAAGCCGGTCAATTGGCCCATTGTTTAGGCGCTTTCTGCCCGAACATCTTGTTCCCGTACGCACGTGAAACCATTTCGAGCTTAGTGGTTAAAGGCACTTTCCCACAATTGAACCTCGCGCCGGTTAACTTTGATGCTTTGTTCATGAACTACCTGCAACAGCAAGCCGGTGAAGGCGAAGCGAACGCATAATCGCGAGATAAGCGAGAAGAGAGCCCGGTGTAGTCACTATACGAGTCCTTTTCTTAATTAGCCTGATCAAATGCACATTGTCTACCAAGCGATGTGCATTTTTGTTTTACTCACAGTACGCAAGCCACTGTCCCCAAAATATCGCACCGACCATAGAACTCACTATCAACACAGCGTGATATTGCGGAGTGACAACCACAGAAAACCACAAATGGCTATGGACGTTTTTTAACGCTGTGTCATGCTTTAAATAAGCACCACTTTTACTCTAGGGTCATGAACATGAGCAATTCGACAGAAAACTCAGCGCTTGTTTCTACTTATCATATGTCCGTCCTGGGCGCGGGCTCTTACGGCACTGCCTTAGCCATATCACTGGCGCGCAATCAAGCCAACATTATGCTTTGGGGACACAACCCAGAAAAAATGGCAACCTTGGCTCAACAACGATGCAACCAAGCGTTTTTGCCCGACATTCCTTTTCCTGACTCACTGACCATTGAGAGCGATTTAAAAGCGGCGGTCCAAGCCAGTCGCGATCTTTTAGTGGTGGTTCCTAGCCACGTGTTTGCCAATGTACTGCAACAAATTAAGCCTTACTTACGACCTGACTCTCGTATCTGTTGGGCAACGAAGGGATTAGAGCCAGAAAGCGGCCGTTTATTACAAGATGTTGCAAAAGAGATCCTTGGCGAGCGCTACCCTCTGGCGGTATTATCAGGGCCAACATTTGCCAAAGAGTTGGCGCAAGGCCTACCCACTGCCATTTCTGTCGCCTCGCCGAATGCTGATTTTCTCGCAGATTTGCAAGACACGATTCACTGTCAAAAAGCGTTTCGCGTTTACGCCAATCACGATTTTATTGGCATGCAATTGGGCGGTGCGGTCAAAAATGTGATTGCCATCGGTGCGGGTATGTCAGACGGTATCGGCTTCGGCGCCAATGCTCGTACTGCGTTGATTACTCGAGGTCTGGCAGAAATGTCGCGCTTGGGCTCTGCGCTCGGTGCACAACCTGAATCGTTTATGGGCATGGCAGGATTGGGCGATCTCGTGTTGACCTGTACCGATAACCAATCGCGCAACCGCCGATTCGGTTTGGCGCTCGGCCAAGGCAAGGATGTGACCAGCGCACAAAATGACATTGGCCAAGTTGTCGAAGGCTACCGCAACACCAAAGAAGTCTGGCTATTGGCACAAAGAGAGCAGGTTGAAATGCCGATTGTTGAGCAGATCTATCAAGTATTGTATCTAGGGAAAGACGCACGCCAAGCGGCGCAAGATTTATTGGCACGAGATAAAAAAGCCGAAGTGTAACACCGCCCCTAATGTGGTTAATTGAGATATGTAAGGTTCATTGATTGATGAAACATTGTGAAAAACAAAAAGTATGGCAAACCATCGTCACCGAAGCCCGTGAGTTATCTGAGCAAGAGCCGATGCTCGGCAGCTTTTATCACGCGACGATCATCAAACACGACAGTTTATGTGCGGCGCTGAGTTACATTCTCGCCAATCGCCTTAATACCCCTTCGATGCCAGCGATGGCGGTTCGCGAAGTGGTCGAAGAGGCCTTCGCAGCTGATCCGAGCATTACCGACTCAGCAGCCTGCGATATTTGCGCTACCGTGACACGTGACCCTGCCGTGAGCTTGTACTCTATGCCTTTATTGTATCTCAAAGGCTATCATGCTCTGCAAGGCTATCGCGTCGCCAATTGGCTGTGGAATCAAGGACGCTACGCGCTCGCGACCTATCTTCAAAACCAAATTTCTGTCGCTTGCCAGGTTGACATCCACCCAGCGGCTAAGATTGGCAAAGGCATCATGCTTGATCACGCCACCGGAATCGTGATTGGTGAAACCGCTGTCGTCGAAGACGATGTCTCGATTTTGCAGGACGTTACCTTAGGGGGAACAGGCAAAGAGTGCGGCGACCGCCACCCCAAAATCCGCGAAGGGGTCATGATTGGCGCTGGAGCTAAAATTTTGGGCAATATTGAAGTCGGCGAAGGCGCTAAAATCGGTTCTTGTTCCGTTGTTTTACAGCCTGTGCCAGCCCACACGACTGTCGCTGGTGTACCGGCCAAGATCGTCGGTCGCCCGCAGAGCGAAAAGCCCTCTTTAGATATGGATCAAGCCTTTAACGGCAAAAATAAGCAGTTTATGTATGGAGATGGTATTTAGGGTTTTCCCGCCATTACGCAACGATTAATGATGAAACTTCGCTTTACGACGCACAAGCACATCAAGCTTTGTCTCGCACTCGCTGGCAGCTTACCTTGGGTAAGTGGCTCAGTGATCGCGGCCAATCAAAATGAACTTAGTGGTGTAAAAAATGAGATCAGCCATCAGCAACGTCAAATTAGCTCACAAAGCAAGCAACTTGATCAATTGCAAGCCGAACTCAAAAAGCAAGAGTTGGCCATCTCATCACTCAACCGTACTATAGCAAACCAAGAAAGTACTCGAGATCAAGCCAACCAAAAGTTGACGGACATCGAACGGCAAATAACGTCTCTGACTGACAAAGAAAGCGAGCAAAAAACACAGCTCGAAGCTTTGGTAAAGTCCTATTACTTAATGGAAAAAGCCAAGGATGCCACGCATATTCTTCGCCCTAGTGAATCAGAAGACCGAATAAGCCAATATTTTCAATACCTCGCCGCTTCACGAGCACAAGCTCTCGCGGCACTTGAAGACACACAACAACGCCTTACCGAGCAACAACAAGCCGCCAAGCGCGAGCAACAACGGCTCGATAAAGCGATTGCCGAACTGAAACAAAAGCGCCAAGCCTTGGCCAGTACGCGCTCTTCAAGACAAAGCACCATTAAAAGCATCAAAGGCAAAATTCACCAAGGCCAAAGCTACCTCAATGAGTTGAAAAAAAATGAGCAGCGCCTTAAAACCGCGATTGCCGAAGCCAAACGACGCAGTCAAGTGGCAATGGACGGTCTTAGCCGTCAAAAAGGACGTCTTCCTTGGCCAATTAAAGGGCGTTTGTTACATCGGTATGGCACGTTACAGTCAGGTGAGATACGTTGGAAAGGCATCGTTATCGCAGCGCAATACCAGCAAAAGGTCAGTGCTGTTTATTCCGGTACGGTGGTATTTGCAGACTACTTAAGGGGTTATGGTTTAGTGGTTCTGATTGATCACGGCAAAGGCGATATGACTCTGTACGGCTATAACCAGACCTTGATGAAAAAAGCAGGTGATAAAGTCCAGGCGGGTGATACCATCGCATTAGCAGGTGATACCGGGGGGCAGTCTCAACCTTCGGTCTATTTTGAGATACGTCGCAATAGTCAAGCTAACAACCCTCTCAATTGGTTAAAATAAGCGACAAGCTTTCGGAGCATTGAGTTATACCAATCTGATTAAGTATGTGATCAAGGGTAGCGCAGAATCAAGCTTGAGAAAAAGGCAACCTATTTGCTTATAAATACAAGACAGTGAGTCGTTGTTCTACAAGTTATTTTCTTAACGATGTTATCGAGTTTTTTAACCCGCTAGGATGACCAGCTATTGAGTTAGATTGGTATTAAATAGGTATAACCCAGTCAATCGGCATACGATTGGGTTAAATCGATATAAATAACAGGCAATAAAAAACCCAGCCAAAGCTGGGTTTCTCTTAAAAGAATTAAAAACTAATTACTTAATTTTTGCTTCTTTGTAAACAACGTGCTTGCGAACAACCGGATCAAATTTCTTGATCTCGAACTTGCTTGGCATGTTACGTTTGTTTTTATCAGTTGTGTAAAAGTGACCAGTACCTGCAGAAGATACTAGACGAATTTTTTCACGAATGCCTTTAGCCATTTGCTTAATTCCTCTTAAACGTTTTCGCCGCGTGCACGGATATCAGCAAGAACGGTTTCGATACCTTTCTTGTCGATAATACGCATGCCTTTGGCAGTCAGACGTAGTTTAACAAAACGTTTTTCGCTCTCTACCCAGAAACG